>NZ_JBEPEL010000034.1:0-68302 GCF_040300825.1 Streptomyces sp. NPDC000229 | reverse complement strand
CCTTGCTGGGGCTCACCTGGAAGGAGGGGGACTTCTCGTCGTGGAAGGGGCACAGGCCCTTGAGGTTGCCGTACGCTGCGCGAGCCGCTGCTCCAGAACACCCTGTGGGAGGCCGGGGCAAAGAAGCTCAAGGCGGCTCAGGAAAAGCTCGACAAGCTCCGCGAGGACTTGGCGAACTACGCCGAGAAGGTCCGCGACAAGGTCATCAGCACGGGCGACGTGACCAAGGTCCAGGACGCCACCTTCGAGACGATCTCGAACTCCCTGAAGAACGCAGTTGAGCAGGCCAAGCGCTTCGCGACCGTGCTCGCGAAGCTCAAGAAGCTCGGCCTGAATCAGACCTCGTTCGATCAGATCGCCATGGCCGGACCGGAAGCCGGACTCGCCGCAGCCGAGGCCATCGCCAACGCGGGCGCGTCGGGCGTGGCCGAGGTCAACGAGCTGCAAAAGGAGCTGGAGAAGTACGCCACGAAGGCCGGGTCCACCGCAGCGCACTACATGTACGACGCGGGGATTCAGGCGGCCGAGGGCCTCGTCAAGGGCCTGGAGGCTCAGCAAGGCGCGATCGAGAAGCAGATGCTCAAGATCGCCGACTCGATGGTCAAGGCCATCAAGAAGGCTCTCGACATCCACAGTCCTTCGCGTCTGTTCCGCAAGCTCGGCTCCTTCGTCGGCAAGGGCTTCGGCCTGGGTGTCGAGGACGAGCGCGGGCGGGTCGAGCGCGCGACCAACGCGCTTGCGTCGAGCGCTACCTCCGGGGTGTCCCGCGAGGTCACGGCCGCTGTCTCTGGCGGCCTCTCGGTGGCTGGCTCGGGCCAGGCCGCGACGAAGGTTCTCAACTACTACGCAGGTTCCGGAAGCTCCCTCTCGTCCGAGGAGGAGCTGTTCGCGGCTGCCTCGCGGGCAAGGATGGTCGGCTGGTGAAGCTGGAGCTGAGTTCGTCCTCGGACAGGCTCAACCTGGACGGGTTCGAGATGGAAGGAGTTGGGTTTCAGGCCCTCGCCGGGGCAACCGGCCTGGGCCTGCCCCAGCTCTCCGTTCAGTGGCTCGAAGGCGCAGGGGACGGCGCCGCCTACCGTGGGCGGCGCGTCCTCCCCCGCGACATCGACATCCCCCTCGACATCGTGGGGCGGGACAGGGTCCACCTCTCCGAACTGGTCACCCGCCTCGCGCGGGTCCTGGCCGACGAGAACGGCCTCACCCTGACGTACATCGACAACGGGGGGCTGCGCTGGTCTACGGCAGTCGCCTGGATCGGCGGGGGCGAGATGGACACGGGCGCTGGCTCGCGCGATGTCCAGACTGTCATCACCCTGCGGGCGCCGAGCCCGTACTTCCTCGCCGAGTCCCCGCAGACAGTCGCCATCGGCGGGGCCTCGTCGGGCGCGTTCCTGTCGTCCATGTCGTCCATGCCGCTGGCCTCGTCGCAGGCTATCGGCTCCGTGTCGCTCTCCAACGAAGGCGACGTGGCCGCCTACCCCGTGTGGGAGGTGACCGGTCCGGGCGACAACTTCAAGGCGATCAGTCCCGCCGGCCGAACCCTGCACTGGACGGGGACGCTCACGGCCGGACAGAAGCTCGTCGTTGACATGGGGGCTGGCACGGTCAAGGACGGGACCGGAGCGAACCTGTACGCCTCGCTGGCTGCGGCCCCGCACTTCTGGTCCATCCCGCCGGGCGTCTCGACGGCGACGGCCTCCCTTCTCAACACGACGAGCGCCAGCCGGGTCGTGTGCTCCTGGCGACCTCGTAAGTGGGTGGTGATCTAGTGCGACAAGAGGATCTCCTCGTCGAGGTGCGTGACAAGACGCTGACCCGCGTCGGTGCCATACCCGCGGATCTCCTGACGATGGACGCGGAGGACATCCACAACAACGTCGGGACGTGGAAGCTCAGCTTGAACGCCGAGCACCCGCTCGCCGCCGTCCTGTCCACGCCCGGCGCAGGCATCATCGTCACCGGCCCCAGCGACGTTCTGTTCTCGGGGCCGGTGACGAAGACGGAGAACGCCGTCACGGCGACTGACCCTCTCGGCACGCTGACCGTCGAGGGCGTGGACGACACGATCATCCTGGCGGACATGCTCGCCTGGCCGGAGCCGACCAACGGGGACGCCTCGACGCAGGCCCGTGCCTTCGACGATCGGACCGACGCGGCCGAGACGCTCATGCACTACTACGTCAACGCGAACTGCGGCCCGAGCGCGCCGACCAACCGGCGCCGGGCCGGGCTCATCATGGGCACGAACGGCGCGCGGGGCGCGATCGTCAGCAAGGCGGCCCGCTTCCAGCAGCTCGGCGAGCTGTGCAAGGAACTGGCGGAGCCAAACGGCCTCGGCTTCCGGATCGTGCAGCGCGGCTCGAACCTCGTCTTCGAGACGTACGCGGTCGCCGACCGTACGAAGGAAGCCCGTCTCGGCGTCGTGAACAACACGCTCGCGGGCCAGCGGGTGTCGGTGTCGACTCCGGCAAAGACCCGAGTAATTGTGGGCGGCGATGGAGACGGCTCGAACCGCCTCTTCGTCCCCGTCGACAACGCCGACTCGATCGCGGCCGAGACGGACTGGGGCCGCCGGATCGAGAACTTCATCGACGAACGGTCCTCGACCGACACGGCCGAGCTGACACAGAAGGGCACGGAGGCCCTCGCCGATGGCGGCACAACCGTCAAGGCTGCGCAGGCCGTACCGATGGAGGACAGCGCCCTCGACTTCGGGCGTGACTGGTTCCTCGGCGACAAGGTCTCCGTGATCGTCGGCAACACGGAGATGGCGGCCGTCGTCACGGGCATGGTCCTGAAGGTCGACTCGGACGGCTACCGGCTCGGCGCCACCCTGGGCGACCCCACCCCGCTTTCCTCTGACGCGGCGGCGGCTGCCGCGCAGAAGGACTTGGAGTCCCGCGTCTCCTCGCTGGAGCGCACAGCCGAATCCACCCCGCCCGGCGCGCGGGTCATCCCGTACACCGGTATCACCCAGGCGACGCCTCCTTCGGGGTACCCGCAGGGCGAGACGGTTCAGTTCTACTTGAGCGCCACCGCCGCAACCCAAGGCGGATGGGACTTCAGCGGTAAGTACGGCATCGTCACCACCCAGGTATGGACCGGCGGTGACGCCGTGCAGATGTGGCGCCGCGTGCACTCGAACACCACCCCGCACGAGATGTGGGTTCGTGGTGGCAACACAACCGGCTGGTCTCCCTGGCGGCAGGTCGCATTCGACAGTCAGCTCACCGCAGCGAACTACACGCAAACCTCCCTGCCGACCGCCTACCCGCACGGTGACTCTTGGCTGGTGCTGGACAGCACGCAGGCGAGCGCGGGCGGCTGGGCCTTCGCGAGCGCCGGGTACGGCGTCCTGCGCACCTTCCGCAACCCTGGCGGCACGTATGCCCACCAGCGCTGGAGCCGCCTGAGCACCTCCGAAGGCACGCAGGACTGGGAGCGCAGCGGAAGCGACGAGAGCGGCTGGTCTCCCTGGCGGCAGGTGGGCTTCGACGCCCAGTTGATCCCCTCCCAGTACACCCAAAGCTCTCTGCCCGGCGCGTACCCCTACGGCGTGTCCACGCTGACGATGACCGAGTCACAGGCCAGTGCCGGCGGATGGGCCTTCGGCACCGGAGGCAAGTACGGAACGCTGCGCACGGTCCGCCCGACCGGCAGCACCTATGCCCACCAGACATGGCTACGGCTGAGCCCGACAACGGTCGAGGAGTGGACCCGCACAGGCAACGACGCGGCGGGCTGGACGGCTTGGCGCACCTCCGCCTTCAACGAGAAGGCCGCGAAGGGCGTGCTCGCCATGCAGACGCTCGCCACCTCGGCATACGTCGGCGACACGTCGACCCTGATCTACTCGCAGCAGTTCACGGCCGAGGCGGGACGCTGTTACAAGGTCGTGCTCCGGATCGCCGCCGTGGACACGGACGGCACGGGCGACAACAGCACCGTTCGCTACGCCAAGCAGGGCGCCTACACCACCGTTCGCTGGGCGGCCGGGTCGACGGTCACCACAACGAGCACGCTCGTTGGCGACGCCTTCAGCACGACCTTCGACGACGACTCGAACACGGCGACCGGCCTCGACATCAACTGCTACATCAACAACCCCCCGGCCGGACTGATCACGGTCGGCGTCACGCTCAACACCCGCCGGGCCGCAGCGACGTACGGAATGGTCCGCTACCTGCCGGGCTCCCTGTCGCAACTGGTCATTGAGGACGCGGGCGCGGCCCTTTAAGGAGTCACCCTCTTGGCAATCACCTCCTACCCCTTTGACGCCCAGGTCGTCACCGAGACGCAGTACAGCCAGATGTTCCGCGAGTTCCAGGACTCGGGCGTCGCGACCTCGTACGGCGCCTCGGGCTTCTACGTGACTGCTGCAACCGGCATGAACGTGAACGTCGGCTCGGGCCTGGCCTTTCTTCGCGGGCACATGGTGCAGTCCACCGCGACGGAGACGGTCGCGATCCCTACCGCCGGCACCGCGGTTCGAGTAGACCGCGTGATCCTGCGTCTCGACCCGTCGCTGAACTCCATCGTCCTGGCGGTGAAGCAGGGCACCTCGGGCTCGACTACCCCGGCCGCGCTGACCCAGACGGACACGGGCATCTTCGAGATCGCCCTCGCGAGTGTCACGGTGAACGCCAATGTGACCTCGATCGTCTCCGGGGACATCACCTCGACCCGGCCGTTCGTCGGCTCGCGCGTCGGCGCGTGGGGTACGAACACGCGGCCCACGTCCCCGCGCTACGGGCAGCTTGGCTTCAACAACTGGACGACCTCTTGGGAGTTCTGGAACGGCTCGGCCTGGACCCCACTCCTGTCCTCCGTGGACTGGTCGAATCTGTCCGGCAAGCCCGCGACGTTCCCGCCGTCCGCGCACAGTCACAAGTGGGCGGACATTACCGACGCGCCCACGTCCCTACCCCCGACGTCTCACACTCACGACTGGTCGCAGGTCACCAACAAGCCGACGGCTTTCGCCCCGACCGCACATGAGCACGACTGGTCGGAGCTGAACAACGTCCCGGCGACATTCGCGCCTTCGTCGCACTCCCACTCCTGGTCGAGCATCACCTCGAAGCCCTCGACGTTCCCGCCGTCGTCCCACTCCCATTCGTCCTACCTGGAGGCCGGGGACACGATTGCGTGGGCCAACGGCACGAAGCGCGTCCACAACGACAGTGTCAGCGGCTCCGGGACGTACTACGCGGTGTGGGTTCAGGGCGACGGCACCTTCGCGCGGAACACCTCGTCCCGCCGCTTCAAGCAGAACATCCGGGACATCGACATCGACCCCGAGGCAGTTCTGTCCCTGCGTCCCCGCGTCTACGACCGGCGCCCGAAGGAAGAGGGCGGCGACTACCTGCGGGACGAGTTCGGCCTGATCGCCGAAGAGGTCGCGGAGACGCTTCCCGAGATCGTCACCTACGACGAAGAGGGACGCATCGACGCCCTGCGCTACGACCTTCTCGGCGTTGCCCTTCTGTCCGTCGTGCAGGACCAGGCCGAGCGCATCGAGCGTCTGGAGCAGCTCGTAAGGGACATGTCCCGATGAGCCTTGACCCGAACGTTCAGGTTGCTCTTGTCTCTGCCGGCGGAGTGGTCACCGCGGCCTTCATGGGCGTCCTCGTCGAGCTGGTCAGGCGCCAGGGGACAGCCCTCGCCGAAGTGCGCGAGCACGCGCAGGAAGCCCGCGAGCAAGTCTCCAACACCCACAGCACGAACCTGCGAGACGACTTGGACCGCGTGATCTCGGGACTCGATCTCGTCCTCGCGGGACAAGCCGAGCACAGCCGGGACATCCGCGAGTTGCGCGCCGAGCTGTCCCACGAGCGCGTCGAGCGCATGGCCGTCTCTGAGCGTCTCGACACCCACATCTCTTCCGCTGTCCTGCGCGACAGCTGACCCGATTACGTCCCCTGCGGCCCCGCCTGGTGCGGGGCCTTTGTCATGCCCGGAGGTATGTCCCGTGTCTGTCTCGATCGTCAGCCGTAAGTCCTGGGGCGCGAAGCCCTGGAACGGTGACCCCGCCGAGGTCCCGCTGTCCAAGCGCACCGAGTTCTTCGTCCACTATCACGGCGGTGTCCCCGCCCACTCGACCGGCGTTGCTGTCCCGCGCGAGGTCGAGAAGATCCACGTTGGCCAGGGCTGGGCCGGGACTGGCTACAACTTCATGGTCGACCAGAACGGGACCGTCTACGAGGGCCGGGGCTGGGACCTTCAGGGCGCCCACTGTCCCGACCACAACGTCTCCGGGTTCGGCGTGTACGTCGCCATCGGCGGCGACCAGAAGCCCTCGGACAAGGCGCTCGCCTCGGTGCGTGCGCTGTACGACGAGGCGTGCAAGCGGACCGGCCGGGCCCTGGCCAAGCGGGGACACAAGGACGGCTTCGCGACCGCCTGCCCCGGCGTCCATCTGTACCAGTGGGTGAAGGACGGCATGCCTGCCCCGAAGGCGGCCGAGCCCGAGAAGCCGAAGCCGCCGGCACCGAAGCCCGCTCCGAAGCCTGCCCCGAAGCCGGTCTCGAAGATTGTCGGCCTGAACGCGGCGGTGAAGCCGGGCGCCAAGCACGCCCAGGTGAAGGAGCTTCAGCAGCTCCTCGTGAAGGCCGGGTACGGCCCCATCGCGGGCGCGTACACCACCTTCTACGGTCCGGAGACTCAGCGAGCCGTGGCCCGCTTCCACGACCGCAACCCGAAGTTCCGCAGCGGCCTGCACGACCCGCGGATCGGGCCCCAGGGCTTCATCGCTCTCCAGAAGCAGGCGGGCCGCCGATGAACAAGCACCGCAAGCCCATGGGGGTCTTCCTGTCCGCCCTGCCCGTCCGCTACCGCTCGCGCGCTGGGGCCGTCATCGCGGCCCTGGGCGTCCTGGTGAGCATCGCCGCCATCGTCTACGCCGACAAGCCCGAAGTCGCTCTGATCGTTCAGGTGGCGACAGCTCTGGGCCTGGTCGAGCGGCCCGACGCCGAGTAACACTGCGCCCCCTTGGTGGCCCTCGCGGGTCGGCAGGGGGGCGCTTTCTTGCGTCTCAGGACTTCTTGGCCTTCAGCTTCTCGATCTCTTCGAGAGACATGACCGGCGTCCGGCCCCGCCTGCGGCTCGCGGTCTGCTTCGCCGGGGCCTTCTTCGCGGCCTTCGCTGCCGGCGCCTTCCTCTGGGCCGGGGGCTTGTCCTCACGCTGGGCAGGCTCGGGCTCGCCCGCCTCGCTGACGGTGAGGTCGAAGACTTCGAGCACGGGGGCCGCGTCCTCATCGCACAGGTCGCGGGTCTTGGGCTCGTCCCCCTCGGTCGAGAGGCTGTAGCGAGTCGCGGGCCGGTCCCGCCTCTTGCACTTGTCACACACGCGCACGGTGATCGTTACGTCCATCTCTCCGCTTCCTCGCCCATGGGGGACTCTCGCTGTTGAGATTGTCCCCCATGGGCGGGTGCGGGTCGCAGTTGTCAGGCAGCGGCTTCGTTGAGCCTGGAGAGGTAGCGGCTACCGGTACGGCGGTCGCGCCCCATGGCCTTCGCGAGGTTCGGGCCGTTGACCTCACGGCCCTGGGCGATCAGCGTCTTCGCGGCCTCCTTGATCTCGTCGATGCTGGGGGCCGGGCGGCCGGGGCGGCGCTTGGCGCGGGCCTTGGCCACCTCGTCGACCGGCGGCTCCTCGCCGTCGAGGGTCGGCTGAACGGGCTCGGCGTCCTGGTCCTGGTGCTCGTTCTCGGTCTGGTCCTCGACGGTCACTGCGGATTCCGCCGGCACAGACTTCGCAGCTCGGATGACCATGTGGGCGACGTGTCCGGCGACGATCGCGGGGACAGCGGAGACGGCGGCGACCAGCTCCTTGGAGGAGGTCATGTATCCGGCGGAGATCCAGTGCGCGACGACCTGACCGGCGAGAGTCATGCCCAGGGCGCCCACGGCGCCAGCGATGGCGCTTCCACGGCCCTTCTCGCCCTTGGCGCGGCTCTCGGTGAACCAGACCGCCACGACGGCATACACGGACATGCAGACCGGCATACCGGCGGCGACCCACTCGTTCCATCCGGCGGTGCGGGCGAGCTGGTACTCGCCGGGGGCCGACATCGCGAGGGCGACGGCGAGCACCAGGCCGCCGACGACGTAGGCGTACCGGGGCATGCGGGCAGGCTGAGACATGGCAGTGCCTTTCAGAGGCTGTGCGGAAGAGGAGAAAGTTCGAGGGGGCCGTCAGACGCGGGACGGACGTGCCATGGCTGCGCGGGCCTCGGCGGCGCGCTCGCGGTAGTTCGCGACGAAGGCGTTCTCTGCGGGCTGGGCCTGGTCGTCAGCGGCCTGCGAAGCGGCGATCAGCTCGCGGGCAAAGTCGCTCAGCTCGACGCCAGAGCAGACGCCGCAGATACCGGATTCCTGGCCTGCGGGCAGGAGGCGGCCACAGCCGTCTGTCGCGCAGTCGGCGTACGTGCGCCACTGGCGCTTGCGCTCGGGCCGCTTGCGGTCGAGCCGGTCCTCGATCAGCTTCGAGGCGCTGTAGACCTTCTTGGGGAGACCCTGCGTCACGGCGTCAGTGATCTCGGCGATGGTGGCGCCACGGTCCAGCCAGTCAGCGAGGGACGGCACCAGCTTGCCGACCTGCTTCTCGGAGAGCTTGAGGCGGGGGTCGATCGCAGCGAAGCGCCGAAGGAGGCGAGCGGCCTCGGTCTCCTGCTTGCCGTTGCTCTTGTCGCTCTCCCCCTCCCTGTCGACCTCGGGCGCGGGCGGCGTCGGCTCGTCCTCGACGGGAGGGAAGGGAGGGTTCTTTTCCCCGTACTTAGAAGAGTCCTTTTCCCCGTTAGGGGACGTGCCCGTGTTCCGAGTAGCCGCAGGACTGGTGACCGGACGGGTGGGAACCGGGGCAGAGGCCAGGTTCGGCAGCTCGTACACGTCCACGGTCGAGACGATCTGGTTCGACTCGTCGTCGCGGGCGGTCTTCGTCACCCAGTAGCCGAACTCGCGCAGCTCCTTGACGGCCTTAGCCACCGCGGATCGACCCTGCGGGTAGTTGTCGGACAGGGTGCGAACGTTCTCCTTGACCCCGCTGGGCAGGGACAGGACGAGGGCGAGGATGCCGCGCGCCGTGTGGGAGATGCGCGGGTCCTGGATCGCCTTATTGGCGATGATCACGAAGTCCCGATCGTGCGTCGGGATACGATGGATCTGCATTGGGAGCTACCACTCTCAGTGCCGGACCCCGGAGCGTTGGCGCGCTGCCGGGGTCACCTGTTTACTTGGAAGGACAGCTTTGCTGTCCGGTCACAGCTTGACACGATCATCGGCTGTAGGTCAACCTTTACCTTGTTAGCGCAGGGTTGTACTCGTCCGACGGATTGAGGCAACGATCACAGATGGGGGACACATGCCGCCGAGGAAGATCCAAGATGAGACAGAAGTTATCCGCTGGTTCGAGGAGAATCGAACGTACGAGTGGATGCAGCAGACCTACAGGGAGAAGTACGGGATCGAGACAACGATTCCCATGTGGGCCGCCTTCCGCCGGCGGAAGGGCCTTGACCGGCGCAATCTCCGAGCTGACGACCTGATCCCCTGGAAGGTCAAGGCCGAGCACAGGCATCTCTACCCCGCCATCATGCTCAGGGCTGAGGCCCGACTACGGGCGGGCCGCGAACTCAACGAGCGCGACACGAAGCGCCTGGCGAACTGGAAGCAGACCCTCGAAGAGGACAAGCTCGTCGTGCACTACGACGAGGACACCACCGAGGGTTTCTTCTATGTCCCGCGCGAGCCGGGCGACGCAGACCTCATCCGCGCCCCCAAGCTGAAGACCGGCAACCAGGCGCGTGACTAGCTTGCCCTTGTTCGAATCTTGTTCGTATCAACCCCCCGGCTGAGACCAGCGGGGGGTTTTCTCATCCTCAAGTCGCATGGTGCCCCTGACCTGCCCCTATGTAGTGTTCACCTTACGTTCACCTGGCACGCACTTGTGTGGCGATCCGAGGCGTGACCCAGAGGAGTCGAACGGTTGACAGGCTGCGAGGGGCCCACGTAGAAAGGTCCCAGCAAGTCCAATGTTTACACATGGGGGGGCAATGGCAATGACGCCGCTGACAGGAATACTGCGGACCGATGTAGGACCGTCGCCTCTCTACAGCACGAAGTGCTTGTTCGTCCGCGACAAAGAGGACGTGCCGCATGAAGGCGCACTGCCGGACCTGTACGCGCTCGCCACTGACAGTGTCGGCCGATGGGTGCTTGCGGGTAGCAAGTTGACCCTACCGTCCGGTATGGAGCTGGTCGGGGATAACTCGACGTGGGACCGGGCCTTGATCGTGCAGCCCGACACGTCCCCTGCGCACATGCGCAAGGCTCTCGCCGTGATCCACCTCCTCGGCCTTGAGCCGCTCGACGAGGACGAGGCCGAGCCCGAGCTTCTCGACGACGGATCGGTCCGCATGTGGCTGGTCCCCATCGCCCCTGAAGACCCGTTCGAGACCACCGAAGACATGGAGGCCACCGCTTGAAGTTCGTCGACCTGACGCCCGCGCCGACCGTCCCCCGCGACGGATGGGACCGCCCGCTCGTCGTCCCGAAGCAGGGAGGCAAGCCGGTCGCCCTGACCCGCACCACGACGTTCATCGACTGCATTGAAGACAAGAGCGCCCTCTCCGACTGGAAGTCGCGCAACACCCTGATCGGCGCCGCCACGCGGCCCGACCTCCTCGACGTGGTGAGGCAGCTCGACCCCGAGGACCCGGCCGACAAGCGCAGGCTGAACCAGCTCGCCGAACAGGCGCAGGACATCGCCGGGGCCAACGTGAAGCGGGAGAAGGGCACCCACCTTCACACGCTGTCCGAGTACGTAGACCGCGGTGAGCCCCTTCCCGCTGGCACCTCCGAGCTGGACCGGCGCGACATGGCCGCGTACCTGATGGAGACGGTCGAGTTCCAGGTTCGCGCGGTGGAGAGATTCGTCGTGGTGCCCGAGCTGCGCACGGGCGGAACGTTCGACCGCACCCTCGAATACGCCGGGCCCGACCCGGACGGCAACCATGTCGAGGGCCTGTTCATCGGCGACTTGAAGACGGGCACGACGAAGTACGGCGCCCTCAAGATGGCGATGCAGCTTGCCGTGTACTCGCGCGGCGAGTTCTACGACTACACCCGCTTCCCCGTGGACCGCACGGACAAGAAGGCGTTCGCGGCCTGGAAGAAGCGGGAGGTTCCGGCGGACGAGGCCGCGCAGGCGTACACGCCACTGCATGGGGTGTCGCGGAAGTGGGGCATCATCATCAACCTGCCGGCGGGCTCCGGGGAGTGCACGCTTCACTGGGTCGACCTGGAGATCGGGTGGGCCGCCGCGCGCCTGGCCCTCGACGTTCGTGCGACCCGCAGCGTGAAGGGCGCGATGCGCCCGTGGGTGAGCGGCGTCACAGAAACGAAGGCTGCATAACCCCGGCCCGCGTGTTAAGTTTGGACCAAGAGAGAGGGAGTTGAAGTGAAGGCAGATCAGGCGGAACTCGTAACGTCCTACGCGGACGGAACGATCGGCGTCACCATCAAATACGGCAAGAGCTACGAGGACACCTGGGCCGTGTTCCGTGGCACCGTGAGGCAGGTCCGCGAGCTGATCTGCGACTACTTCGGGTTCGAGTGTAAAGATGAGACCGGACTCTCGCTGAGCGACCTCGTTGTGAACGCAACGAACCTCGCGCACGGCAAGGGCAACATCGCTTCGATCCTCGACGCCCGAGTCATCTCCGAGACTCCCGCTCAGGCCCCGGCGGACGATCCGTGGGCGGCTGCCTCGGCCACGAAGCCCGAGCAGACCTCCGACAACAAGTCCGCCTGGATTCTCGGCGAGATCGAGAAGGCGCCCAGCATCGACGAGCTGAAGAAGCTCTGGGCCGCCAATCAGGCCATGTTCGCCGACCCCGCCGTCATGGCCGCGTACAAGGCCCGCGGCTCCGCCCTGAAGAACGGGTGAGTCCGTGCCTGCCGTGATCCTCGCCTTCGTCCTGGTCGTCTCCGCGCTGGGCTCCGTCATCGTCCCGCGCTTCACCGAGCCGACCCCGTACTACCGCAACGACATCACCACTGAAGGAGAAACCGAGTGACCCTGACCTTCGTCGAAATCCCGACCGCTGGCGGCGGCTGGTTCAAGCCTGCCGACGTGAAGGACGCGGTGGCGTTCCTGATCGAGGTCAACAGCTACGAGTCCCAGCGCCCCACCCCCAACGGGCCGAAGGACTCCGCCCTCTGCGACATCACCATCTTCAAGGACCGCGAGAGCCTGGAGAAGCTCTCTCCCGAGATCAACAAGGGTACGCGAGTCGAACAGACCCTTCTCGCCCGCGACCTGGAGAAGGTCGTCGGCAACGCGACGATCGTCAAGCTGGATCAGGTTCCGCCGAAGCGGCCCGGCGCCCACCCCGCGTGGGTCTGGCGTCCGGTGAACGACGCCGCAGTCCGCAAGGCCGTCATCGAGTACGCGCAGGCGCGCGAGGCCGCCGTGAACGCGGCTGTCGCCGACGCCCCCGACTTCGACTGACGCACGCGAGGTGTGGGGGCCGGTCGTCCGGCTGGCCCCCGCCTCGCGGGTCTGGAGGACCCGTGACCCGTCCCGACTGGGACTGCTGGGCCATGAGCATTGCCGAAGCCGTCTCGACCCGTGCCGACTGCACGCGGGCGCAGGTCGGCGCCGTGCTCCTGTCCCGTACGAACCGCGTGCTGAGCGTCGGCTACAACGGCCTGCCGGCGGGACTGCCCGGCTGCGCGACGGCGGCGAACTGCCCAAGGGGGCGGCTCACGACCGAGGATTGCGCCCGCGATTCCGACTACTCGAACTGCGCGGCCGTCCATGCCGAAGCCAACGCCATCCATCACGCCGACCCCACTCAGCTCCGGGGCTCGACCCTGTACGTCACCCGCATGCCGTGCCCGGCCTGCACGACCCTGATCCGCTCGGCGGGCATTCGCCGCGTCGTCCACAGATGAGAGGAGCCGCTCAGTGCTGACCCCCGCAAGGTCGCTGGCGCTGCATGCCGAGTCCGGCAAGGAGCTGCCGCGCGTTGAGGCGTTCGACGCCCTGTACGGGATGGGGTGCCGTCCGCGCCATGGCGAGGTCATCATGATCGCGGGCCGGTCGGGAACTCAGAAGTCCGGCTTCGCTTTGTACTGGGCCGCGATGATGAACCTGCCCACGCTGTACTTCAGCGCGGACATGTCGGCCTTCACCGCCTCGTCCCGCCTTGCGTCGATGGCGACCGGCGACACCACGGAGATGGTCGAAGCCGGGATGGCTGCGGGCGGACGCCATCGCGAGGAGTACCTGTCCGCTCTCGCGGGCTCGAACATCACCTTCGCCTTCGGCTCGCCGATCACCTGGAAGAACATCGACGAGGAGTTGGAGGCGTTCATCGAACTGTGGGACGCCTACCCACAGGTGTTCGTCTTCGACAACTTGATGGATTTCGACGGGGCCGAGTCCGACTACACCGAGCAGATGGCCGTGATGAGCGGCCTTACTGAACTGGCCCGCGCGACCGGCGCGACCGTGATCGTCCTGCATCACGCGAGCGACAAGAGCTGGGAAGCGAAGTCGGACCCGTGGGCCCCGCCGTCCCGTGACCAGGTGAAGGGCGGCCTTTCGGAGAAGCCGGAGCTGTCCCTCTCCGTGGCGCTGGACCCGACCTCGCACGAGTACCGGGTCGCCGTGATCAAACAGCGCATGGGGCCCTGCGACCCCACGGCCAGGCGGTACGCGAGCATGCGGTGCCACCCCGAGGTGACGCGCTTCTCCAAGCTCGAACGCGCGGTGCCGGCGGCTACTCCCGCGAAGCCTTGGTCTCCCACGGATGCCCTGATCAACTAGAAGGCGGTGTAAAGTTTGACCACGATCACGACGCGCAACCGGGCCAACAAGCGCAAGGGTGCCGACTGGGAGATCGAACTCATGGCGGGCCTGCGGTCCGTTGGTGAAGACGTAGAGCGGCTGCGGCTGACGGGAGCGGAGGACGAGGGCGACCTCGCCATACGTGAGGACGACGGCCTTTTCACCATCGTCGAGGCGAAGAACGCACGGTTCGAGCCGGGGCCCTTCCTCGACGAGGCGCAGCGCGAGCGCCTGAACTTCGCCAAGCATCGGGGCATCGACCCGGACCGCGTGGAGTCGGTCGTCATCGTCAAGCGCCGGGGGAAGAACTGGCGCAAGGCGTTCGTCCTGACCACGGTCGAGGCGTACTTCGGCCTGGACGACGCCGAGTGAACGCCACCACCTTCGAAGAGGCCGCCGAGTACGAGCGCCTGGTCGACGAGCTGAACCACTTCGATCCGGATACGGCCGGGGCCGCAGGGCTGGAGTCCCTCGGCTACGACGACCGGAAGGGCTGGTTCGTCGGAAGGCGGGTGCCGTGAGGTTCCGCCGGATCGACAGCGACCACGAAGACCAGGACCACGAGAAGCCCACCCTCGAAGCCGTCTTCGAGCACTACGACATCGACTTCAACTCGCACCGCGTCACGGGCATGGCGGCATGCCCGCTGCACGAGGACAACACCCCGTCCATGTCCTTCAACACGGACAAGGGCCTGTGGAAGTGCCACTCCTGCGGGAAGGGCGGTGACTCATTCAATCTGATCATGGAAAAGGAAGGCACTGACTTTGTCGGAGCACGAGCCCTTGCAGCCTCTCTCGCCTTCGCAACGCGAGATGCTGGAGGAGGCGACGAGCGCGTATCAGGCAGCTCTTACGCCGGGCGTCGCGCGGTATCTCCTCGACCGGGGAATCGGCCGCGAGGAGGCGGTTACACACCGGCTTGGCGTCGTCGGTGACCACCCGTTCCCCGGCCATGAGCGCTTCCGCGGAATGCTCGCGATCCCGTACCTCGACCGCAACGGCGCCCCGCTGACCGTGCGCTTTCGCTGCCTTGAGGAGCACGACCACCGGGCCGCATTCCACGGCAAGTACAACACGATCAAGGACGACCCACCCCGCATGTACGGCATCGCCGACGTGCACCAGGCCGGGGACACGATCGAGGTGACCGAGGGCGAACTCGACCGGATCATCCTCCGCAAGATCGGCCTTCACGCGGTCGCCATTCCCGGCGCCTCCCTCTGGCAGGGACGGCACCGCCGGATGCTCGCAGGCTTCAACCGCGTCCGCATCTGGGGCGATCCGGACGACGCGGGCGCGGAGTTCACCGCTCGAATCTGCCGGTCCCTGCGATCCGCCAAGGGCGTGCGGCTGCGGGACGGCGACGTGAGCGAGACGTACATGCAGGGGGGCGCTCAGGCCCTTCTCGACCTGATCAAGGAGAACGACCAGTGACCACCGCCCCCGCCAAGAAGGCCACCCCTCGCAAGGCGCCGGCACGGAAGGCCGACCCGCTCGCGGCTGTGCTCGCGGAGGTGCAGGCCGCTGCGAACGAGGTCGGCCCGCTGCCGCCTCACCTCGTCGGCGGCGTGTACCCCGAGCGGGGCACCGACGCCTACCGGAAGAGGGGCGAGGAGTGGGCGATCATCAACGCCGACCGGGGCGAGGTGGGCGTCCTGGGCGTGGATGGCCTGGCGATCGAGGTTGCCTTCGCGGCCTTCGGCGGGCGCACGCCCGAGGAGATCCGCAAGGGCCTCGTCCGTCTGGCCTCGCTCGCGGTCGCCGCCATCGGCCAGATCGACGGGGAGGGGAAGTGAGCGACCTGCCCGGCGCCCCCGGCCCGACCCTCAAGCGCATCTACGAGGAGCTGGAGCCCGACGTACGGGAGACCGTCGTCCTCCGCCTTCTCGACATCGGCTCCTCGGCCGAGCGCCTCGCCCTCGTCCTGCGCAAGCACGGGCACACCGTGTCCGCTTCCACGATCCGCACGTACCGCCGTTCTCTCCGTGATGGGGTGTAAACTTTGGACCGTTCCGAGCTGCTGAACGACCTTCTCCGTACGCCGACCGCTCCGGCCGTCCCCGGCCGCCAGGCCGACCCCGAGAAGGACTTCACCCGTCAGATAGAGGTGTCGGGCGACGCGGCCGAGGTGACCGTCCGGGGCCCCGAGGGCATCGACCCCGAGTCCACGGCGGCCGACGTGCTCCGCGCTCACCACCTCGACCCCGCCGAGTGGGAGGTCACCGGCTTCCGGTCGAGCGAATGGACCATGGCCAGCGGTGAGCCCGGCGTCTCCGCCCGCTTCTCCTTCGGCCGCCGCAAGGTGCCGGCGGTTCTTGAGCGTCCGGACATCGACGAGCTGCTGACCGTCTTCGACGAGGCGCCCGGCTTCGTCCAGGACGACGACGAGGGCGAGTTCACGTACATCGTCGCCCTGGGCGACATGCAGTTCGGCAAGATCGACGGCGACGGCTACGAGGGCACCCTGAAGCGAGCGATGCACTGCATCGACCGGGCCGCCGAGCTGCTCACTGAGTACCAGAAGCGCTTCGACATCGAGCACGTCCACCTCGCGTGGCTCGGTGACCACGTCGAGGGCTACGTCTCGCAGGGCGGTGCGAACGTCTGGCGGACGCAGCTCACCCTTACGGAACAGATCCGCCTTACCCGCCGACTGATGGCGTACGCGATCATCCGCTTCGCGCCGATGGCGAACCGGCTGACGGTCGTCGCGGTGCCGGGCAACCACGGTGAGGCCGTACGGCCGGGCGGTAAGGGGACGACCCGCTACGACGACAGCCACGACACGGACGCGCTGATCTCGGTAAGCGAGGCCCTGGCCCTGGCGGGCGAGGAGTTCGCCCACGTCGAGGTGTTCGTGCCCGACACGGACGAACTGACTGTCGTCGTCGAGTGCTCGGGCACGGTCGTGGCCCACGCCCACGGGCACCAGTGGAAGCCGGGCCGTCACTTCGACTGGTGGCGCGGCCAGGCTTTCGACAAGACGAGCGCGATGCACACCGCCGATCTCCTCTTGGCCGGTCACTTGCACCACGAGTTCGTCGACACGGACGGCCCGCGCACCTTCGTGCAGGTCCCCGCCATGGAGTCCGAGTCGACGTGGTGGCGCCACCTGAAGGGCACGCGCGGGGCGCCCGGCCTGATGGTCATGGTCACGAAGGACGGCGCCGTGCCGGTCAAGGAAGTGGTCCGGTGACTGCCCCCGACTGGCGGGTCCTCGACCTGCCCGAGGTAGTGGCCCTCGCAGGCCGGGCCGCTCGGCGTCTTGCGGACGGCTACGAGGACACGCTGACGATGGAGTACGAGGACGCCCGGCAAGAGGCGTTGATCATCCTGGCGACGAAGCCCGCGATGGTGAACGAGTGCCTGGCCGACCCGAACCTCGGGCTTGGCGTCCTCTATCACCGCCTGGTCCTCGATCTGGTCGACCGAGTGAAGACCGAGGCCAAGTACCGCATCCGTCACACCTCCTACGAAGCGGCCTGCGACGCGGCCGATAAGGGCCGTGTGTGAGCGGGTACGACCGACGCCTTGTCGAGCACCTGCTTCCGGCCGTGTGGGACGTGGAAGCCGCCTACGGCATCCGCAACCCCACGGCCCCGGATGCAGACATGCCCAAGGGGACCGTCGACAAGAAATCCGCGGGCGTCCTGTTCGCCCACCTCGCCGACATCCGGCGGGGCTGGAAGACGGCCCCACTCTCCCTGGTCGAGCGCCGGGCGCTGTTCATGCGCTTCGGCCTCGACTGGGACGACCGGCGGATCGCTGCCCGCGAGGCCGTGACCGACCGGGCCATCCGCTACCGCCTTGAGCGCGGGGTCGGCAAGCTCGCCGCCCACCTCAACGGCACTGACTACGTGGACAGTTACGACGAATTGGAGACCGCAGCGTGAGCGAACCCCTGCCCGAGGAGCCGCCCGTCGAGGAGTCCGCGCCCGGCGTGGAAGCTCCCACCGGCATGGCCCCGGAGGAGTACGAGTTTTGGGACGACGCGACCCTGACCTACTACGAGCGCCAGGCGGACGGGGTGGTCATCGCCCGGCCCTACACCGAGGCCGAGGTCGCTCAGCACCAGGACGAGCAGGCCCTCGACAGCCTGCACGCCGAAGCCGCATTCGCGATCGGCTACCTGGACGAGCGGATCGACATGAGCCTCGCCTACCTGGCGCTGTCGGAGCCGACCGCCGAGCAGACGGCGGCGCAGGTCAAGGTGCTGTCCGACCTGTCCGCGTACAGCGCCGGAACGCTCAAGCGGCTGATCAAAGTTCTGGCCGTCATGTTGAACAAGCCGGTCTGACGTTGGCCGAGCTGCTGATCACCACCAACACCACCACCCCGAAGGAGAGACCCATCACCACCGCCTCTGTCCCGTTCGGCCCCACCGGTCAGACCGTCTACGAGCGCACCTACAGCCGCACGAAGGCGGACGGCTCCCGCGAGACGTGGCCCGAGACGGTCCGCCGCGTTGTGGCCGGGAACCTCGGCCTCGTCTACGGCCCCGCCGAGGGCTGGAGCGAGGGCGTACGGGCCGAGCATGACGAGCTGGTCGCCCTCATGGACCGCTTCGCCGTACTGCCCGCAGGGCGCCACCTGTGGGCGTCCGGCGTGAAGGGTCGCCAGTACCTCTTCAACTGCCACGTCAGCGGGTGGGGCGAGAAGCTCAGCCGGCACTTCGAGTTCTCCTTCCTGCGGCTCATGGAAGGGGGCGGTGTCGGCGCCAACTACTCGACCCGCTTCCTCAAGCAGTACGGCGCCCCTCGTCGGCCCCTGACCGTGCACATCGTGTGCGACCCCGCCCACCCCGACTACGAGGACATGAAGGCCGCGGGTGTCCTCTCGACGGACTACGACTCGGACTGGACCGGAGCGTTCGAGGTCGAGGACTCCCGCGAGGGCTGGGCCGCCGCACTGGTCGACCTGATCGACACCCACATGACCGACGACGAGGTCAAGCACGCTGACCGCGTGTACGACGTGAGCCGCGTGCGCGGGAAGGGCGCCCGCCTGAAGACCTTCGGCGGCGTCGCCTCGGGCCCGGCCCCGTTCGCCCGCATGATGCAGGAGATCGGCCGCGTCCTGTCGACCTCGGCCCGCGAGTCCGGCCTCTGGCACGACGCCGACTACCTCACGCCCACCGAGGCTATGGAGATCGACCACGCCATCGCGGAGTGCGTCGTCTCCGGGGGCAACCGCCGCTCGGCCCGTATGGCGATCTGCGCGTGGAACGACCCGCACATCGAGGACTTCCTCCGCTGCAAGAGCGACCCCTCGCGGCACTGGACGACGAACATCTCCGTCGAGATCGACCAGGACTTCATCGACTACCTGTCCAACGGGAAGCACGACGACTTCGGCCCCGGCGGAAACGAGCTGGCCTACATGGTGCACCGCAAGGTGGTCGACGGGATGCTGAAGAACGGCGAGCCCGGCTACTGGAACTCGACCGCCTCGAACGTCGGCGAGCCCAACGAGGTCGTCGCCACGAACCCGTGCGGCGAGATCGCGCTCATGCCCTGGGAGAACTGCAACTTGGGGCACGTCAACCTCGACGCCTTCGTACTGAATGGGCACGAGGCGTACGACGAGACCGGCCTCAAGCGGGCGCACGAGCTGATGGCCCGCTTCCTCGTCCGCGCGACGTACGGAGACGTGAACGACGCCGAGCAGGCCGAGCGCCTGGCCGCACAGCGCCGGATCGGCGTCGGCCACCTGGGCGTCCAAGGCTTCCTCGCGAAGCAGGGCATCCGCTACAGCGAGGCGCCGGCACACACCCGCTTCCGACTTCTCCTCGGCCGTCTCAAGCGGGTCGTCCGCCAGGCCGCCCGCGACTACGCCTTCGAACTGCGCATCCCCGAGCCGGTCAAGGTCACGACCGTCGCCCCCACGGGCACGATCGCGAAGATGCCGGGCGTCACGGAGGGAATCCACCCCGTCTACGCCCGCACCTTCCTGCGGCGCGTCCGCTTCTCGATAGCCGACCCGGACCAGGCCGCGAAGGTGGCGCAGTTCGAGTTCGAGGGGTACAAGGTCGAGCCGTGCGTCTACGACCCGAGCGGGAACACGATGGTCGTCGAGTTCCCCACGCTGGACAAGCTCGTCGCCGAGGTCGAGGCGCGCGGCTATCCGGCGGACCTGGTGGAGTCGGCCGACGAGCTGACCCTCGCCCAGATGCTCGCCTTCCAGGCGATGTACCAGACCGAGTACGCCGACAACGCGGTGAGCTTCACCGCGAACGTGCCCGAGGGCCTGGACCTCGACGAGACGGCGGACGTGATCGAGGTGTGGCTCCCCCACTTGAAGGGGACCACGATCATGGTCGACGGCACCAGGCCGCAGGCTCCGTACGAGCGCATCACCCGCGAGGAGTTCGACGCCTACGAGTCGTATCGGGTCGAGGACTCGACCGATGAGGATTGCTCGACCGGCGCCTGTCCGGTCAGGTAACTCCCTTGCGCGCATGTAAAGTTGGGACCTTCCTTTGGGAGGTCCCTTCCGCGCGTTCCAACGTTAAGCTGTGACCATGTTCAAGATGACGTGGGCGCTGGTCGCCGAGCACGCGGACGAGTGGACCGGTGACGACTTCAGCCAGGCGGCTGCGGTCCTGGACGAGAAGGTCGGCGCGGCCGTCACGGCGAGCGGCATGACTCCCGACACTCAGGAGCACTGGCGCGAGACATTCCTCGTCCCCGTGCGGGACGGCATCACTGCCGCCGGCAAATCCGCGGTGGAAGCCGGGCGCGACTGGAGCAAGGCCGCAGGCCCTCTCCTCGTCGCCCTCACCCCGGCCGCCTGAACACGAAGGTCCCCACGTACCGCACGCGGGGACCTTCTGCGTATCGCTCAGGCAGCCTGGACGACCGCGAGCGCCCGCTCGTTGAAGTCGGCAACGAGCCGGTTCTTCCCGAAGGGCTGCATCCGCCGACGAAGATCCTGTACGGCCTCGACTGCGCGAGTGCTCTTGACCTGACTGGCCAGGGTTAGGGTCCGCAGCCCGGCCGCGTAAGCCGAGTCCACGTCCTTTCGCTGGACATGGCTGACCGCGAGCGCCGCTTGCGACATCGCCCCGCGACGAGCCCGCTTCTGCGCGTGCGCGTGCTCGATCGAACGCAAGGCGTGCGTCTCCGACGACTTGGGCTCGCCAAGGTCGCGGAACGTCATCGCGTGCTCTCCGTGCAGGTAGGCAGGGTCGATGAACTCCGCCCACGCCTGTTCTTGTTCCGGACGAACTCGCTCGAACGCGGTCTCCGACTGGACGACGGCCCGGCTCGCGGCCACCTTGTCGCCGAGCTTGGCCAGGGCCCGCGCTTCGAGGCACCACAAGTCCGCCAGGCAGGCGGGCGACTCGGCCTTGCTCAGGCCGTGCCGACCTGCCTGGGCGAGGCGCCGCCCTTCCTGCGGGTCACCGAGTAGCGTCGCCTGGTCCGCCATGCCGGCGAGGACGTGGGCGCCCAGGGCGGCGTTCTTGGACTCCTCCGCCAGGCGGAGCGCCTGAATGAGGTAGCGCTGAGCGACGCCGTGCTCTCCGGAGTCGTAGGCCATCCAGCCGAGAAGGTAGGTCTGCTCTGCGGCGGCCTCGCACAGGGCCCGCCGGACTTGCTCGGTGTGCGTCCGGCGGAGCAGTGGATAGACGTGCTGGGTCATGTAGTCGGCCAACACCAGGCGTCCAGAGCCTCCGCCCTGGAAGATGTCCATGCGCTGGAAGGTCTCGAACATCGACTTGACGGCCGTCACGTCTTCGAGCCGGACGCGAGGCCCGCTGGTCGGTTCCTGGTCCAGCGTGTTCATCAGCCAGTCGCGCGAGGGCCCAACCCCGGCGACCGCAGCGAATGGTGCGGCTGCAAGCAGTTTGCGTCGGTCCACGTCAGCTCTCCCGAGTTCGGCAACTGCTTTCACGGTAGCCGTGAACGAGGTGTCGTAGACGAGTGCGGAGTCCACCGAAGAACCCTCGCCGAAGCCAAGGTCGTACGTGGTGACGCGGAAGCCGAAGTGGTCCGAGAAGACATCGGAGATGATGTCCGGAATAGGCGCCCGAGGCTTCTCGCCTTCGATCCAACACCTGATGCGCGTCACGCCTGGGGCAATGTGAGGCTGCTTGTACTCGCGAGCCTTCGCCTTAATGCGGCGCGCTAATTCCGCCCGGCTCATGCCGGACCGGGCCAAGTGGTCTGCAAGCTGCTCGTTGCGCATCTTCACGTCAGGGCCTCCGGTTAACGCGGGTCGAAAGCGACACCCTTCGACACCCCCCAACACGGTACCCAACTCCTCACGCTCGGTGTTACCTTGATGTACCAAGTCGCCAGATCAGGAGCGCACACCCGCTACTCGAAGGCCGCGAAGGGGGCGAGTCGTGAGTCTCGCAAACCGCCGGTTCGTAGTGCTCCGCCTCACCGAAGAGGACGCGAAGGCCATGCCGCTTGACGTGGAACTGATCACCGCCAGCATCGACGCCGCCTCGGGGATGGAACTGGGCACCTCCACCCGCCGGGACATCGACCTCGCGGTTGACCGCCTCCTCGGCCACCTTCGCGAGGTGATGGCCGAGGAACTCGGCGCCGACGCGGACCCAGAGGTCCGAAAGCTATTCCAGGAGGCGTACCGGCTGCTCGATCTCACCACGCGCCCCACGAGCGTCACCCCCGTCTTCGGCGCCTTCAACTACATGCGTGATGTCGCCAACCTGACTCGGCGCCTGATCAGCGTCTACACCGAGAGGCACGGAGCGGGTGTTACGTGAGCCCGAAAGCCCAGCAGATCGCTTACGTCGTGACCGTACTGGCTCTGGGAGCAGCCCTGTTGCTCGCCATCTTCAGCGACCAGAAGCCCCACCGCGGCGCCCCCTCGGTTGGCGGCAGTGGGTCTTCCAGGGCCTCATGATCCTCGCGTCGCTGACCGTGGGCTGGGCGCTCTGGATCGTCAACCAATGAACTTCCGCCCCCGAGTGACCACGCACCCGGTTCCCCCTGGCTGCATCACCCTCGGGGGCGGAGACTGAACCCCGCCTCGACTGCCTAGCACCCCCCGTGAAGAAGGACAGGTCGGGCAGTCGAGGCGGGCGCACGACCCTCTCGCGCAACCGCCGAGAGGGCTGGGAACGCACCTGGGAGTGTCGAATGACCACCGCAACGATTCCGTTCGCCGCCCGCGCGGCCTCCAAGCCGTGCCTGGTCACCACGTCCATCGCGGGCGTCACCTGGGACGAGGAGCGTCAGCTCAACGTCCAGGCGGACGGCTCCGCCTGGCACACCGCCGAGCACGCCGCCTCGACCACCGACACCAACCTCGACGGCCAGGGCGACGACGTGTCCGACCCCTACTTCGCCCCGGCTTCCTGATGTCTGCCGCCCGACCCGTGCTCGTCGTCGCTGAGCAGCTCGACGCCTCCGCCGATATGGTCGTTGACCAGCTCAACCAGCGGGACGTTCCTGTGATGCGGTTCGACTCAGCCGACTTCCCCCAGAAGGTGACCCTGGCCGCCGGCCACGGGCCCACCGCAGCAGGTTGGGAAGGCGTGCTGGACGACGGGCGCCGATCGGTGCGGCTGGAGAACGTCCGGGCCGTCTACTACAGGCGGCCCGGCCGTCCCGTCATCGCCGACACCGTTGCCGAGCCGTATGCGACCTGGGCCCAGAACCAGGCGGACGCCGCAATGCTGAACCTTCTCTCGGCTCTGCCTGTTCGCTGGATCAACAACCCGCACTACGACCGGATCGCCGCCCACAAGCCACAGCAACTCGTCGCAGCCACTCGCGCTGGCCTGCGAGTACCTCGCAGCCTGATCACGAACGACCCGGACGCGGCCCGCGCCTTCGCCAAGGAGGTGAATGGACCGCTGATCTGCAAGCCGGTCCTCGGCGGCCGACTGCACACGGGCGAGGATCGAGCGCTGATGGTCGCCACCCACAGCATCGAGCCAGACGACTTCGACGACAGCCTCCGCCTGACCGCCCACTACATCCAAGAGGCCATCCCCAAGCAGTACGAAGTGCGCCTGGTGGCCGTGGACGGGAACCTCTTCGCTGGCACCCTCCTCGGCACGTCCGAGAAGGCCCGCACGGACTGGCGCACCGACTACGAGCACATCGAATACGGCACGACGGAAGTGCCGGACGCGGTGGCGACGGCTGTGCGGCGCTTCATGGCCTCGTACGGCATCGTCTTCGGCTCATTCGACTTCGCCGTGACACCCGACGACGAGTGGGTGTTCTTCGAGAACAATCCCGCCGGCACCTGGGCGTGGGTCGAGAATCGCACCGGCCTGCCCATCGCTGCCGCGCACGCCGACTACCTGCAAGGGAACACCGCATGACACGGCACAGCGACGCGACAGCCGAGGAGCTGCGCGCCCAGTTCGCAGGCGCCCTCGGCCAGGGCCGCACGAGCGAGTGGCTCGCAGCCTTCGCCGACGTGCCGCGAGAACTCTTCGTCCACTCCTTCTACCGGCAGGACCAACAGGGCGGGTGGCGGGAGGTGACCGTGGGAGACCCGGCCTTCCTGAAAACGGTCTACTCGAACACGGCGCTGACCACGCAGCTCGACGAGCGAGGTATCCCAACCTCGTCCTCCAGCGAGCCGGGGCTCATGCTGGCCATGCTCGACGCCCTACGCGCCGACACCGGCCACACCGTGTACGAGCTGGGCACAGGCACCGGTTACAACGCCGCCCTACTCGCGTGGCGCCTGGGGAGCGACAACGTGGTCACCGTGGACGTGGACCCCGTTCTCACGCAACTCGCCCGCATGCGCCTGTCCCGCGCCAAGTTGCACCCCACCGTGATCACCGGGGACGGAGCCGAGGGGCACGAGGACCGCGCCCCGTACGACCGCATCATCGCCACGGCCGGGCTCCGGTGTATCCCGCCCGCACTCCTCAGCCAGGCGCGCGACGGGGCGATCATCGTCGCCCCCATCGGCTTCGGCGTCGCCCAGGTCACTGTCTCGGGCCGCGGTGAGGCGGGAGGACAGTTCCTCTCCCTCCCGGCACACTTCATGCCCCGCCGCGAGCCGGGGAAGCCTCCCGCGTTCGCGGAGCTGGAGGCTCAGGAGGCCGAGCGAACCGAGGTGCCGGCAGAGGATGTGCTCGATCGGCTGAAGTTCCCGCTCTCCCTCGCTCTGCCCGGCTACAACTCGTGCTCCTGGCGGGACGACGAGGGCCGCCTCACAGGCGTGGGCCTGTGGACCGCCGACGGCTCAACCGCAAGCGTCCATGTCGAAGGGAAGGTGCGGCAGACCGGACCGCGCCGCCTCTGGGATGCGGTCGAGGAACTGGCCAAGCACTTCCCGCACGGCACCCCTGCGCGGGAGGAGTTCGGCCTCACGATCACACCGGCCGGTCAGCGGGTCTGGTACCGGGAGCCCCACGGCCCTTCATGGGAGCTGCCCCCCACATAGGGACCCCAGTCCAGAGCCCCGGCTCGTCCGCTCCCCCCGTGGCGGATGGCCGGGGCTCTTTCCTTACTGGGCCTGCTCCGTGGCGGTCGTGAATGCGTCCTCGCGGGCTTCGAGTACAGCGTCGACCGTCTGCTCAATGGCCAGGGCCGAGACGGCGTGCGGGTTGAGGCAGGCGCCAGTCTCCTTCGCGAGGACTTCACCCGTGTCGTTGCGGGTGACGACGGTCGTCACGACATGCTCGACCCCCGGCTCGTCGTTCAACGACGCCCTAACCGTGGTGGTCACTTCGAGGTCGTGGGCGAGCGGCGCCTCGACCGTCATCGTCAGCCTGTTGCCCTCAGCCTCGACGAGCCCAACCGACTGCGGCGTGCCGGGTGACGTGGTGTCCAGCCAGAGCGAGAAGACGCCCACCTGATCGACAACCTCCTCCAAGGGGTCGGGCAGGACTTCCTTCAGCTCGTTCTCGTCCTCGTAGACCTTCTCGCCGCTAGTTGGGTAGTACGGCTCGTCGGACGTCGTGCCGGCGGAGGGCGCACTCTTGCCCTTGTCCTTCGGCTTCGTCTTGCCGGTCTCCCCTGCGGCCTTCCCTGGCTTCTTGGCTGCCGACGAGGAGTCGCCCGAGGTCTTGGTGCCTCCGCCTGCTGCGGACGCTCCCTTGCCCCCCTTGAGGACCGGATCGGCGCCCCCTGAATACCCCTTCAGCTCGGCCGGGGCCGCCTTGATGAAGACTGGGTGGTTAGGTACGACGACATCCTCCGGGTGCGCGTGCACTGTGCCGTCCGGGGCCGTGTGGATGGTGGCGTTGTCGCCGTAGGCCAGGGAGTAGGCGTCCCGCTCGGACATACCCCGGCGCATCGCCTCGCGTATGAGGGCCTTGCGCTGTTCCTCCGTCAGCGGCACGCCTGCAATGCCGCCTCCGCCGTCGAGGTAGGTGGGCATGTAGCCAGGGTCATGCGTTGCCCGGTAGGTCTCCGTCTCCGGTCCACCCACGTCCCCACGTCCGGAGGCGGCCGGACGGTCGTCGCTTATTGAGGTGAGAGTGAGCGTCGTGAAGGCGGTTGCAACAATGAGTCCGTATCCGGCTATCGCAAGTCTTCGGTCACGCTGACCCTTCGCAGGTATCCCCAGCACTCTCCCGATCGGGTGCGTGCTGATGACTTCCTGTGACGACGGTCCGCGTCGGCCCATGGGTGAACCCCCTGCAAACGGAGTGTGAACTTCCGGTGAATCCAATCACGAACACAAGATCGTTTTAGGTTCTCATCGCTCCGTTCTCATCTTTACACTGTGAGGTGAGCCACCTACTCGCGTAGCGTTCCGGACATAGGTCACCGCTTATCGGACACACCTATCAATCGGGTTGGTTTCTTCAATTTCTCCCTATTGATCACACTGTGCCAGGGTGAGGCGTCCAACCCCTCAGCACTACCGAAGGACAGAACGTTGCTCACTGTTGGTGACCAGTTCCCCGCCTGGAAGCTCATGGGCGTAGAAGGCCCGTCCGCAGACAAGCTGGAGATCAAGGAGTATTCTTCGGAGGACTTCAAGAACGGTTGGTCAGTGGTCTTCTTCTGGCCGAAGGACTTCACCTTCGTCTGCCCCACCGAGATCGCCGCCTTCGGCAAGCTGAACGACGAGTTCGCCGACCGTGACGCCCAGATCCTCGGCGTCTCCGGCGACTCGGAGTTCGTGCACCACGCCTGGCGCAAGGACCACGCCGACCTGCGTGACCTGCCCTTCCCGATGCTCGCGGACTCGAAGCACGAGCTGATGCGCGACTGCGGTGTCGAGGGCGAGGACGGCTTCGCCCAGCGCGCCGTCTTCATCGTCGACCCGAACAACGAGATCCAGTTCTGCATGGTGACCGCCGGCTCCGTCGGCCGTAACCCCAAGGAGGTCCTGCGGGTGCTGGACGCCCTGCAGACCGACGAGCTGTGCCCGTGCAACTGGACCAAGGGCGAGGACACCCTCGACCCGGTCAAGCTCCTGTCCGGCGAGTGACGAGGCGACTGATCTGACATGGCTCTCGACGAACTGAAGTCCGCCATACCGGACTACGCCAAGGACCTGAAGCTGAACCTCGGCTCGGTCATCGGCAACAGCGAGCTCCCCCAGCAGCAGCTGTGGGGCACGGTCCTGGCCTGCGCGATCGCCTCGCGCTCGCCCAAGGTCCTGCGCGAGCTGGAGCCGGAGGCCAAGGCCAACCTCTCGCCCGAGGCGTACCAGGCGGCCAAGTCCGCCGCCGCCATCATGGCGATGAACAACGTCTTCTACCGCACGCGTCACCTGCTCTCCGACCCGGAGTACGGGACGATGCGCGCCGGTCTGCGGATGAACGTCATCGGCAACCCGGGTGTGGAGAAGGTCGACTTCGAGCTGTGGTCGCTCGCCGTCTCCGCGATCAACGGCTGCGGCATGTGCCTGGACTCGCACGAGCAGGTGCTGCGCAAGGCCGGCGTGGACCGCGACACGATCCAGGAGGCGTTCAAGATCGCCTCGGTGATCCAGGCGGTCGGCGCGACGCTCGACGCCGAGGCCGTCCTCGCCGAGTAGCCGCCTGCGCGCAGGTCGTACGAAGGGGCCCACCGACATCCGTGTCGGTGGGCCCCTGTCGTGGTGCGTTCACGTGCGGAGCCCGGCCATCAACGCCTTCATGTCCTTGACCATGAGGCCCTTGACGCCGTCCATGGCGGAGTAGTCGGGCTCGAGCGGAGGTTCCTCCTCCGGGCCGTACTCCATCTGCATGCTCACGGTGAGGGACAGCACGGCCTGCCCGTCGAGCACCGTCAGCGAGGCGTAGCCCGCGTCGTCCTGTGCGAAGAAGGCACGCTCCCCCACGCCGGCCACGGGCTTCCACTCCCAGTCCTCCCAGGAGTCGGCGGTCGTGAGGGGCTCGAACTCGGGCCCCGGGTCGGTCTTCTTGTGCAGCTGGTACGCAAGGTCCACGGAGAACGACGGCTCGGCGGTCCCGAACATCACCGAGCACCGCGTCTGGTCCAGCGCCTCGTGGACGTCGTGCTGGTCCAGGCCCTGCGTGCTCGGGTCCCGCTTGCCGAGCGCGGCGCCCAAGGCCGTCAGCCGCGCGTCGCCGCACAGGTCGTCGCTCGTCCGGTAGCCGCCCAGGTCCGGACCGGCGGCCTGGTACGCGTACAGCCCGCCCGCCCAGAGGGCCGAGGCCACCAGCGCGCCGCCGAGCGCCCACAGCCAGGGGCGCCGGGCCCACCGCTCACCGTGCGGCCCGGGCTCCACGGCCGGGGCCGGCCCTTGCGGCGTCGAGGGTACCGGGCCGTCCTCCCCCACGAGTTCCGGTTCGGATATCACTCACCCTCCTTGGGCGCGGTCCCGGGCGGCGGGGTCGGCGCCGCGCCGTGAGCCGTCGCCCCGTGCGGCGGTGGTGTGGCGCGCAGCGCCTGCTCCTGGCTGTAGGCGCGCAGATAGCCGACGACCGTATTGGTGACCGCGACCAGCGGGACCGCCACCACGGCGCCGCCGATGCCGGCGACCAGACCGCCCGTCGCGACGGTGAGGACGACCGCGAGGGGGTGCACCCGCACCGCGCGCCCCAGGATGAACGGCTGGAGCACATGCCCCTCGATCTGCTGCACCGCGAGCACCACCAGCAGCACCATCAGCGCGGTGAAGACGCCCTGCGTGACGAGGGCGACGATGACCGCCAGCGCGCCCGAGACGACCGCACCGACCAGCGGGATGAAGGAGAAGAGGAAGATGAAGACGCCCAGCGGCACGGCCAGCGGTACATCGAGGAAGTAGATGCCGAGGCCGATGAAGATGGCGTCGATCATGGCGACGATCACCGTGCCACGCACATAGGCGGTCAGCGTGCGCCAGGCACGCGGGCCGGCACCGGCGACGCCCGGGCGGGCCTGGGCCGGGACCAGCTTCAGCCACCAGTTCCACACCTTCTTGCCGTCGTACAGCAGGAAGAGCGTCGAGAACATCGTCAGCAGGATGCCGGTGAGGATCTCCACCATCACGGTCACGCCCTGCAGACCGGCGGTGGTGATTTCCTCCGTGTTCGTCCCGATCGTGTCGCTGAGGTTCTTGGCGATGTCGTTGATCTGCTGCTCGGTGACGTGGAAGGGACTGTCCAGCAGCCAGGCCTTCAGCTCGTCGATGCCGTCCCGGACGCGGTCGGAGATGTCGCCCAGGTTGTCCATCACCTGCCAGACGACGAACCAGCCGACCAGCCCCATGATGACGAAGCCGGTGATGGCGGTGACGGCGGTGGCGAGACCGCGCGGCAGGCCCCACGTCCTCAACCGGGCGACGGTGGGCTGGAGAATCGCGGTGATCAGCAGCGCGGCGACGAAGGCGAGGACCACCAGCCGCACCTCGCTGATGACCTTCATCAGCACCCACAGGGTGCCCGCGAGGACCAGCAGCCGCCAGCCCGCCTCGGCCGCGACCCGGATACCCCAGGGGATGGCCGCGACGGGATCGGGCCGTGCGGCGACGGCAGGGGCGTACGTGGGAGGCGCGGGCACGCTGTCCGGTAGGGACGGGGGCTCGTCCCCGGCCGCGCCCGCGGCTCGGCGCTCGTCCAACCGCTGTCCCATCCGGGTCAGGCCGGCTCCCAGTCTGCCGAGCCACCCTGGCACTTTCGACATGATCTTCCCTCTTCCCCCCACCACTCCCCCCGGGAGTTACGGCCCCGACGGTACACGCACGGAGCCCCTCACCGTAGGACGGTGAGGGGCTCCGGAAAGTTGAGCCGGGCGGGCCGCCTAGTACCAGTTGTTGGCCTGCCAGAAGTCCCATGCGCCGCACGGGCTGCCGTAGCGCTCGTTCATGTAGTTCAGGCCCCACTTGATCTGGGTGGCCGGGTTGGTCTGCCAGTCGGCACCGGCGGAGGCCATCTTGGAACCCGGGAGCGCCTGGACCAGGCCGTACGCGCCGGACGAGGGGTTCTGCGCGCGGTAGTTCCAGTCGGACTCGTGGTCCACGATGTTGCTGAAGCACTGGAACTGGTCGCCCGGGATCATCTGGCGCGCCATGGCCTGGACCTCGGCGACGCTGTAGGACGACTGCGCGGAGAAGCTGGAGGCGCTGCGGACCTCGTCGCGGCTCGCGCGCTCCTCGGCCTCGCGCTGCTTGCGCTCCTCCTCGGCCTTCGCCGCCTTCGCCTTCTCGGCCTCCGCGTCGGCGGCGGCCTTCTTGGCCTCGGCGTCCTTGGCGGCCTGGATGCGCGCGGCTTCCTCGGCGGACTTCTGCGCGGCCGAGTCGGCGGCGGCGGCCTGGGCCTCCGCCTGCTGCGTCAGCGACGAGACCTGTACCTGGGCCTGCTCGCCGACGGGGATGTCGGCCAGGAGCGTCGTGTTGGCGGCGGCCGCCTCGAAGTTGTCGTTCGAGGGCTGGGTGTTGCCCGAGGCAACACCCACGACGGCGCCGACAGTGGTGACCGCAGTGGCCGAAGCCACCGCGAATCCCCGGACCGAGATCCGGCTCACACGGTTTTCCTTCCAGCATCGTCCGCTTAGGTGACCTCGCGGGCGAAAATCTTGCCCCTGACGCTGGTCCCCCCACTGCTGGGTCACGGGGGACACGGGCCCGGTGGGCAACTCCCTTGCGGGAGAGCCGCGTGGTGCTGCGGGCGGCATACGGCGAACGACTGTTGAGTTGTGTCACATGGTGACAGGGGTGCCGTATGCGGGGCCTGACGGAAGCAAGACTCTGCCCGAAGGCGACACCGCAAGGCAATTAATCACCGCGTGTGAAAGCTCACACCCCAGTGGCCCCAGGAGTTTTGCGCATTCCGTCGCCCAGCACGACGCCGCCCGGCTAAGCTCTCGCGCTTTGCCGGGCGGCACCAATTCCATGTCGGATTTGGGACGTTAAATCTGACCGTCCTCCAGCATTTCGGTCACGAGCGCGGCGATCTGCGAACGCTCGGAGCGGGTCAGGGTGACGTGCGCGAAGAGCGGATGACCCTTCAGTTTCTCGACGACGGCGACGACTCCGTCGTACCGGCCGACCCGGAGATTGTCTCGCTGCGCCACATCATGGGTCAGGACGACCCGGGAATTCGCCCCGATACGGGACAACACGGTCAACAGGACGTTGCGTTCGAGGGACTGTGCCTCGTCGACGATCACGAACGCGTCGTGCAGCGAGCGGCCCCGGATGTGCGTGAGCGGAAGGACCTCCAGCATGCCCCGGCTCAGCACCTCCTCGATGACCTCCCGGCCGGCCACCGCCGAGAGCGTGTCGAAGACCGCCTGCGCCCACGGGCTCATCTTCTCGGCCTCGGTGCCGGGGAGATAGCCGAGCTCCTGGCCGCCGACCGCGTACAGCGGCCGGAAGACCATCACCTTCTGGTGCTGCCGGCGCTCCAGGACCGCCTCCAGTCCCGCGCACAGCGCGAGCGCCGACTTGCCGGTGCCCGCCCGGCCGCCCATCGAGACGATGCCGACGTCCGGGTCCAGGAGCAGGTCGAGCGCGATGCGCTGCTCGGCGCTGCGGCCACGGATGCCGAACGCCTCCCGGTCGCCCCGGACCAGCCGGACGTTCCCCTCGGCGGTGACCCTGCCGAGCGCCTTGCCGCGCTCGGACTGGAGGACCAGTCCGGTGTGCACGGGCAGTTCGGCGGCCTCCGGGACGTACAGCTTCTCCTCCGCGTACAGCAGGTCGACCTGCTCGGCGGAGAGCGGCAGTTCGGACATTCCGGTCCAGCCGGAGTCCGTGATGGCGAGCTCCGCCCGGTACTCCTCGGCGAGGAGACCGACGGACGACGCCTTGATACGGAGGGGCAGATCCTTCGACACGACGGTGACGTCGTACCCCTCCGCCTGGAGGTTGCGCGCGACGGCCAGGATCCGTGAGTCGTTGTCACCGAGGCGGTAGCCGGCCGGGAGGACGCCGGGATCCGAGTGGTTGAGCTCCACGCGCAGGGTCCCGCCGAAATCCCCGATCGGAAGCGGGGCGTCGAGGCGGCCGTACCGGATCCGGAAGTCGTCCAGCAGACGCAGCGCCTGCCGGGCGAAGTACCCGAGCTCCGGGTGGTGCCTCTTGGCCTCCAGTTCCGTGACCACGACGATGGGGAGCACGACCTCGTGCTCCTCGAAGCGGGCCATGGCGCCGGGATCGGCCAGCAGGACGCTGGTGTCGAGAACGTAGGTGCGCCTGTCGTTGTAGCGGCGCTTTGTGCTGTTCACCACGGAAGGACCTACCCCCTCAGGTGAGGTCGGGTGCGACTTCGACGGCGTCGCGGGGGGATGGAGCCGGGCTCTGGCCACGATGCGCGGGCCGAGCTCCGGCCCTCCGCGTCGTCCGCGCATGTCCTGCACGGTCGTCCTGGTGCAAAGGGCCTCCCGGGTGAGCGGGCTGGCGTGCCGCTCACACTGGAGGGGGTATTCCCTCGAACGACCGGCGCCATGCCATGGCATATGACGACGCGTCGGTGAACGGGTGGTGACGAGGGCGCGGAGGGCGGGCGCCCGGCTCGTGAGGGTCCTCGTGGAACGTTCCGTCAGGTGCCGTAGCGGCGGTGGCGGGCCGCGTAGTCACGCAGCGCGCGGAGGAAGTCGACCTTGCGGAAGGCCGGCCAGTGGACCTCGCAGAAGTAGTACTCCGAGTGGGCGCTCTGCCAGAGCATGAAGCCCGACAGGCGCTGTTCGCCGCTGGTGCGGATCACCAGGTCCGGGTCGGGCTGCCCGCGCGTGTACAGGTGCTCCGAGATGTGCTCGACGTCCACGATCTCGGCGAGCTCCTCGAAGCTCGTGCCCTTCTCGGCGTGCTCCAGCAGCAGCGAGCGGACCGCGTCCGCGATCTCCTGCCGGCCGCCGTAGCCCACGGCGACGTTCACGAGTATTCCGGTGCGGTCGCGGGTGGCCTCCTCGGCCTCCTTCAGCACCTTCTGCGTACGCGCGGGCAGCAGGTCCAGCGTGCCCACGTGATGGACGCGCCAGCGGCCGTCGGCGGCGAGGTCGCGGACCGCGTTCTCGATGATGCCGAGGAGCGGCACCAGCTGCTCCTCGGGCCGGTTGAGGTTGTCGGTGGACAGCATCCAGAGCGTGACGACCTCGACGTCCGTCTCGTCGCACCAGCCCAGCAGCTCCTGGATCTTGCTCGCGCCGGCCTTGTGCCCCTGCTCCGGAGTCCCGCCGGAAGCCTTCGCCCAGCGGCGGTTGCCGTCGAGGATGACGCCGATGTGCTTGGGCACCTGGGCGTGGTCGAGGCGGCCCTCCACCCGGCGTGCGTAGAGCCTGTACACCAGGTCGCGCAAGTTCACCGATCTCACCTCTCGATTGCGTACGGGCCCGCCACGGCGTCGGCCCAGGGAGACAGGGGGAAGCGGCACCGCTCGATCCCGGCGCACCGCGGCTGTCCCCGAAGCCGCCACATTACTGCGCGGGGGTCACGGCGGCCCAACCCGGTCTGTCACAAGTCCGTGATAAGGAGAGAGACGTGACTGATTCCCCCGCATACCGCCCCGCCGACGACCGCTACGACGCCATGGAGTACCGCCGTACCGGTCGCAGCGGGCTCAAGCTGCCCGCCATCTCGCTCGGCCTCTGGCACAACTTCGGCGACGACCGCACGCTCGCCTCGCAGCGCGCGATCCTCCGCCGGGCCTTCGACCTGGGCGTGACGCACTTCGACCTGGCGAACAACTACGGACCGCCGCCGGGCTCCGCCGAGTCGAACTTCGGCAAGGTCTTCACCCAGGACTTCGCCCGCTACCGGGACGAGCTGGTCATTTCCACCAAAGCGGGCTATCTCATGCACCCCGGGCCGTACGGCGAGTGGGGCTCCCGCAAGTACCTGCTGTCCTCGCTCGACGCCTCGCTGAAGCGGATGGGCCTCGATTACGTCGACATCTTCTACTCGCACCGCTTCGACAAGGACACCCCGCTCGAGGAGACGATGGGCGCCCTCGCCTCCGCCGTCCAGCAGGGCAAGGCGCTGTACGCCGGCGTCTCCTCGTACAGCAGCGCGCAGACCGCCGAGGCCGCCGGGCTGCTGCGGGAGATGGGCGTCCCGGCGCTGATCCACCAGCCGTCGTACTCGATGATCAACCGCTGGACCGAGGAGGACGGGCTCCTCGACACCCTGGAGGAGCAGGGCATGGGCTGCATCTCCTTCGCGCCGCTCGCCCAGGGCCTGCTCACCAGCAAGTACCTCAAGGGCATCCCGGAGGGCTCGCGGGCCACCCAGGGCAAGTCCCTGGACCCGAACCTGCTCTCCGAGGAGGTCGTCCGCCGGCTGCGCGGCCTCGACGCGATCGCCGAGCGCCGCGGCCAGTCGCTGGCGCAGCTGGCGCTCACCTGGGTGCTGCGCGACGAGCGGATGACGTCGGCGCTGATCGGCGCGTCCAGCGTCACCCAACTGGAGGAGAACATCGCCGCGCTGGCCGGTGCGCCGCTGACCGACGAGGAGCTGAAGGAGATCGACTCGTACGCGGTCGACACCGCCGGCACCAACATCTGGGCCGCACGGAGCTGACCGCGGGAGGCGGCGGCCGGGGCCCGAGGGCCGAGGGCCGAGAGCGGCGGGGGGCCGGGGGGCCGGGGGCGGCGACTGAAGGTCGCTCTTGACAGGGGAAGAAAAAACGGGCCGGTCCGTGGGGGGGATACGGACCGGCCCGAGGGGGGGTTTCCACCATAACCCTTTGTAAGTGATGCTGCGTGCCACGACAGGCCGCAACTACGCTCCGAAAATACGGGCCTCCGCCGGGACCCCGCTGGAGCACGGGATTCAGCCGGTTTCCTCTGTTCTCCCCGTGCGCTCCCTGTCCTCCCCAAGGGGGACCCCACCGGAAAGGCGCCGGGTTGACGGCGTGTCGGCCGGGCGCAGAAACGGTCAGGCAACGGCGTCACTCTCCGCCTTCCGGGCGAGGATCTCGTCCATGAACGTGTCGCCCCACGCGCCGAGCGGCAGCAGCGCGGTGTTCAGCGCCTGCCCCAGTTCGGTCAGCGAGTACTCGACGCGCGGCGGAACCTCCCGGTAGACCTCGCGGTGCACCACGCCGTCCGCCTCCAGCTCCCGCAGCTGCTGGATCAGCATCTTCTCGCTGACGCCCGACACCGCGCGCCGCAGCTCCCCGAAGCGCGTCGGCCCGTGGCTGTGCAGCGCCCAGAGGATCAGCGGCTTCCACTTGCCTCCCACCACGTCCACGGCGGCGTCGAGCCCGCAGCTGTATCCCGTTCTGGCCTTGGCCATGGCCAACTCCTCCCACCCGTACAACACTTACCGGATCGACAGTACGGCAGGACTCACCGGCGCAGGAGGGTGATTCCGTCACGCTCGGCGACTTTCCGGTAGCCGTACCGCTCCTGCGCGGCGGCCAGCTCGGCCTCCTGCTGCTCGGCGGGGTAGGGCCAGTGGCCCGTCTTGTACGGCCAGGCCTCCGGGGCCCGCCGGTCGTGGATGATCCACTCGGCGGTGGGCGGCGGCAGACGCTTCTTGTCGTACTCGTACAGCTTCCCCTCCACCGGGAACGTGGGGAACACGACCACCGTGCAGCGCGAAGTGAGCTGGGGGACGAGGCGGTTGGAGGCGGCGACGCTCGCGCCGTCCGGGATCCTCGCCAGCAGCGCGCGGGCGGCCTCGATGTGCCCGATCGTACGCCAGGTGGCGCGCTGGAGGAGCTGGGCGAGCGGGAAGGACGGCAGCATCACCAGCGTCACGGCGAGGACGGTGGCGAGCGAGGCACGGAGGTGGCGGGCGGCGAGCGGGTGGTCGGTGCGGCGCCAGACGGTCAGCGCGTCGATCAGCCCGGCGAAGACCACCGGCATCAGCACCGCGCTGTAGTGGAAGGCCGTGCCCCAGTGGAAGCCGTTGTCCGACATCATCCGCCAGGCGAGCGTCGGTACGGCGATCAGCGAGAGCGGGGAGCGCAGCGCGAGGAGCGCGGACGGTGCGAAGACCAGGACCAGGGTCATGGCCTTGACCTCGGGGCGCAGCGCGTCGAGCGGGGCGTGGGCGAGGGTGCTGAGCAACGAGCCGTACCCCTCGGCGAGGTTGCCGCCGTGCGCGTACCCGCCGGTGGGGTGGAAGGCGGGCATCAGCAGCTTGATCTCCACGGCCGAGCCGATGAGTCCGGCGGCGGCGGTGACGAGGCCGAGGCGGCGCGGACCCTTGAGCGCGATGTACACGCCGACGGCGGCCAGGGTGAGCCCCAGGTCTTCCTTGACCAGGAGCAACGGCGCCGCCCAGGCGACGGCCGGCCGCCAGCGCCGGTGCGCCAGGGCTTCGAGACAGCAGGCGAGGAGCGGTACGGCGAGGGCGACCTCGTGGAAGTCGAAGGCGGCGGCCGACGCGATGCCCCAGCTCAGCCCGTACGCGGCGGCGACGGCGTGGGCGGACCGGCGGCCGAGCGCGCGGACGGCCCAGCGGGCGAGCGGGACGACGGCGAGGGCGAGCAGCGCGGACTGGGCGACCAGCAGGCAGAGCGGGGAGGGCCAGAGGCGGTACAGCGGCGCGAGGGCGGCGAGGAGGGGGTGGAAGTGGTCGCCGAGGAGGTTGAAGCCGTCGCCGCGCAGTGGGACGACGGGGGCGCGGAATTCGGCGTACGCGCGCACCGCCTGCTCGAAGATGCCGAGGTCGTACCCGGTGGTCCGGAGGAGGACATGGCGGCGCACGGCGACCGTCGCGTACAGCGCGAAGAGCGCCATGGCCCACCCCCAGGGGAGCAGGCCCGCGGGGAGGCGGGCTGCGGGGGCCCGGGGGACGGTGATGTGGGTGACCTGCTGCCCGAGCCTGGACCTGTTGTCAGGAGGTGTCCGCATATGGCCGCATGCTAGGACGCAGGCGGGTGGCTCAGGTCAGGTCGTGGCCCATGGTGCTGTCGACATGGTGCGGAATCTCCCCCTCATGGCGGTCACCGGTCGACGGCTCCCCGGACGGTTCGAACGTCAGAACGTGCCACACATGGTCACGGGCGCGGCCGTTCAGGCGGGCGGCGTGCGTCTTGTCTACGGGCGCGGCCGTTCAGGCGGGCGGGCCCGCCGCGAACGCGCCCAGCAGCACGCCCACCAGCGCCCCGCCGATCATGAACGGACCGAACGGGATCGCGCTCTTGCGGCTCGCGCGCCGCAACGCGACCAGCCCGAACCCGTACACCGCCCCGAACAGGAACCCGGCGAAGGCGCCCACGAACAGCTCGCCCCAGCCGTACCAGCCGAGGGCGACGCCCAGGGCGAGGGCGAGCTTGACGTCACCGAAGCCCATGCCGCTCGGGTTCACCAGGAACAGCACGAAGTAGCCGGCGCCCAGCGCGAGACCACCCAGCACCGCGGACGGCCACGCGCCCGCGTTGCCCGGCAGCAGCGCGGCGACCCCCAGCAGGGCGGCCGTCCCGGCGGCGAGCGGCAGCGTCAGCCGGTCCGGCAGCCGGTGCACGGCCCGGTCGACCAGGGCCAGCAGCACCGCGACCGGCGCGGCCGCCAACCACACCACCAGCTCGGGCCGGGGCCCCGTCGCGGCGGCGAGCGCCCCGCAGACCAGGGCGGTGACGACCGGGACGGTGGCCGTCCCGGGGGCGGACGCAGAGGTGGCCGCGGGCCGGACGGCGGTCCCCACCGGGACGGCCACCGCGCACACCGCGCAGCGCGGCGCCCCGAGCCAGCCGCGCGCGGGCCCCGCGAACGGGTGGCCGGCGGGGCAGGCGTCCCGCCAGGGCTCGTCCGGCTCGACGGACAGGCGGTACGCGGCGCGCGGCACGAGCAGGCCGGTGGCGGCGCCCCACAGGGCGGCGACGGCGATCAGCGTGGCGTACACGCACCCGACCCTAGGGTGGGCCTGCCGCCCGGTCATGGGCCCACGGGCCCACTGCCGCCGCGCGCGGGCCCACGCTACGGTCATCACTCATGGGCAGTCCGCGTCATTGGCGTAACGGCACCGGCCGGTTGACCGTTCCGGAGGGCTCCGTCCCCGTCGAGATCGCCGCCTCCTACGGCACCCGGAGGCGCGGCCTGCTGGGCCGGGACGGCATCGTGGGCGCGCTGCTGCTCAGCCCCTGCAGCAGCGTCCACACCTTCCGGATGCGGTTCGCCATCGACGTGGCGTACCTGGACCGCGACTTGCGCGTCGTCGACCTGGTCACCATGGTGCCCGGCCGCTTGGGCCTGCCCCGCCCGCGCGCCCGGCACGTCCTGGAGGCCGAGGCGGGGGCGATGGAGCGGTGGGGCATCCGGCCCGGCACCCGCCTGGAGATCACGGCGTGACCGTCACGACATGAACGGCGTGACCGTCACGGCGTGACCGTCATGGCGGCCCCGCTCCCAGCAGGGTGAAAGCCCCGTACGCCCCCGACGCCAGCGCCAGCCCCGCCAGCACCACGACCAGCGTCCGGTCCCTCAGCCGCGCCAGGGCCACCGCCGCCGGGAGCAGCAGCGGGAACGCCGGCATCATCAGGCGTGGGCGGGACCCGAAGTACGCGGCGCCGACCAGCGAGATGACGACGATCGCCACGGTGTACACCAGCACCGGGAGCGGCTGCCGCTGCCTGACGCACAGCCACACCACCCAGCCCACCAGCGCGAGCGCCGCGCACAGGCCCACACCGGCGAGTGGCACCGGACCGGTCAGGTTCTCCCAGACGAACCGGGCGAGCGCCACGCCGCCGTCGATGCTGTTGCCCCACGCGGCCTGCACCGCGAAGTACGCGGTCGCGCTGCCCTCCCGTACGGCGACGAAGACGACGTACCCGAGCCAGCCCAGCGGTGCGAGCAGAACCCCGGCGGCCATCCGCACGCTCAGCCGGCGCTCCCTGGCAACGGTCGCGAGCGCCGTGATGCCGAGCGCCGCCACGAGGGCGGCCGCCGACGGCCGGGTCAGCCCCGCGCCCACGCACAGCGCGCCCGCCAGGATCCACCGGTCGCGCAGCACCGCGTACAACGACCAGGCGGCGAACGCCGTGAACAGCGTCTCCGTGTACGCCATCGACTGCACGAACGCCGTCGGGTACACGCCCCACAGCACGGCCAGCACCACCCCGGCCCGCCGCCCGGCGACCCGCTCCCCCACCGCGTAGATCCCCCACGCGGCCGCGAGCGACGCCGCCCACGAGACGACCAGGCCGGCGGTCGCCACGTCGATGCTCAGGGCCTCCGACAGGCCCCGCTCAAGGGCGGGCAGCAGAGGGAAGAACGCCAGGTCGGAATGGACGCTGCCGTCGGGCAGCGTCACCTCGTGGCCGTACCCGTGCTCGGCGATCCGCACGTACCAGACGGAGTCCCAGCGGCCCTTCAGCCGGTGCAGGGCGTCCTCGCCGGCCACGGCGGCGGCGACCGCGAGAACCGCCAGCCCCACCGCCCTGACCGCCGCATAGCCCCACAGGGCGGGCGCGGCGGATGCTGGACGATCGTGGTGCTCGGGCATGCGCCCGATTATCGCGGCCGGCACCGACAGTCAGTCGCCGGGCAGCTCCTCGATCGGTACGTCACTGACGGCCGCGACCATCATGTGCGGGGCGTCCTCGTCGCACTGCCCGACGCTCACCGCCACCCAGCGCGGCCCGGGCGGTGACGTGACCGGACCCCACACCATCAGCTCCCCGTACAGGTCGAAGGCGCGCAGCTCCGCGAAGAGCGGTGGCACCGACGCGTCGTCGACCTCCCCGAGGAGGAAGGCCCGCATGCTCACCTGCCGGTGCGGACCCCACCGCTCGTCCAGCGCGCGCGTCAGGGCGGTGAGGTACGCCTCGGCCTCCTCCTGTGCGGCGTCCCACTCCGGGCCGGGGACGCCGAAATAGGCGCGGCTCTCCCACAGGAGTTTCAACCGGAAACCGGCGCCATAGCTGCCGCTCCAGCCCTCGCCCTTGGAGGGCTCCCACTGCGTGGGCCCGTCCTCCGGCAACGGCAGGTCGAGCAGCGCGTCCACGGCGGCGACGGCCTCCGCCACCTCGAACGGGGTCCCCGTGGCCTTCACAGCTTGGCCCTGTCCATGGGGCGGGGCAGCGCCTCCAGGGCGCCGGTGGCGCGGACGTCCCGGTTGACGGCGACGAGGTCGTCGATGCCCGCCGCGCTCTCGGAGAGGTCCAGCAGCAGCCCGCCGTGCTCGGTCGGCTCCGCCTTGCCGGGCAGGTCGCCGGGCCCGAGCAGCGCGGCGCGCCGCTCGGACAGGTAGGCCGCCCAGCCGACGCACGCCTGGCCGGGCTCGCGGCCGGCGTCCTCCAGGGCGAGCTGGAGCTCCGTCTCCGTCACCTCGCCCCAGTCGACGTCCCACGCCTCGGCGAGGGCGCGCAGGACCGTCGCGTACGGGAGGGGCGCGTGGTCGCCCGCAGTGGTGATCGTGACCACCACGCTCATGGCGAGGTGGTCCGACACCCCTCCCCCGGTGCCGCTGACGGTCACCTCGACCGGGTTCGCGGCGGGCGTCGACAGCGCCATGGCGTACCCCTTGCGGTCCGACCAGTCGTCACCGGCGTTGCGCTCACCCAGGTACGCGGCGAGGGCGTCGGGGTCGGTCGCCTCCCCGACCGGCTCCCATGTGCCGAAGACGGCCGGGTCGATCTCGTGCAGCCGTGTGAGGAACGTGCTCCAGCGGACGGCCAGCTCCTGTTCCGACTCGGGCCTGGGCCCCCAGAAGCCCCGTACGACGCGCCTCATGGTCTGTCCTCCTCCGCAGCCTGCCCTTTTCCGCATCCTAGGGACCAGTCCATCACCCGCCGGGCTTCATCGGCCCGGAGATCGGCTGTTTCTGCGGCGTATGGACCACCCTGATCGGCAGGTCCTCGTCGAGGAACGCGAGCCGCGCCGCGCGGGCGACCATCGGGTCCGAGAAGTGCCACTCGATGGCCCGCCCCCCGGACGCGGCCACCTGACCGCGCGCCTCCTCCAGGAACCTCGCCTTCCCCGACTCCGTCAGCTGCGCGATCGGCTTGCCGTCCTGCCTGGCCAGGTAGCCGGTGTAACCGAGCTTGGCCTCCAGGAACGTCTGCCGGTCGGCGTCCCAGCCGTCGTACTCGACCGGCCGCCTGCCCGCCTCCGGATGCGGTACGACGTACTCCTTGCCGCGCACGGTGCCGCTGACCTGCTCCTGATAGCGCAGCCACGCCTCGTTGAACCAGGTCGGCTCGGGGTTGCGGTTACGGCTGCGCCAGGTGCCGTCGCCCTTGTCGGTGTCCCCGAGCGTGGGGTCCTTCAGGTCCTCGGCCCACTCGGGCGGTTCGTAGTTGCGCGGGTCGTTCTTGTCGCCGGGTGTGGGCGGCGGCCACTCCTTGGGCCCGTTCCGCTTCTTCTTGGCCTCCTCGACGGCCTGCTCGGCCGCGTCCGCGTCCCGGTCGGCCTGCCGGGCGGCCTCCGTCTTCGCCGGGTCGTCGCCCTCGCCGCAGGCCGGCTCGGTGAGCAGCCGTACGGGGACGGCGGCGGGCGGCCCGGAGGCGAGGAGTCCGGCGCCGTCGCCGGCAACGCCTCCGCCGTACGGGACACGGGTACGGCCGCCCCAGCCGAACGTGCAGCCCTTGAGGCCCGCCTTCTCTGCGGCCTCGTCGGCATGGCGGCGCGCCTCGCGGGCGGCCGCCTCGGCGGCGTCCACGTCCCCGGCGCCGGCGGCCTTCCGGGCCTTGGCCGCCGCCTCGGACGCCTTCTGGGCGAGCTCCCCCACCTCGCCGAGCTTCCCGAGCTTGCCCAGTTTGCCGAGCTTCCCGACGAGCTTGGCCTCGCCGTAGCCGGGGATGAACAGCGATCCGACGTTCCACAGCACGGTGCCGATGGCCTGGCCCTGGTCGCCGCGGCCCCACATGTCGCGGACGTCGTCCCCGACGAACACGTCGTCGAGGACCTTCGCTCCCGTGCCGAGGGACGCCTTGCCCACGTCCAGGAGGGCACCCAGGTAGTCGCCCCTCGCCCACTTGTCGAGGGCGCCCCCGGCGTCCTTCAGCCACTGCTCGCCGAGGCCCTTGCCGTACTCCTTGAGGCCCTCCCAGGCCTTGACGGGGTGCAGGATCGTGTCGAACGTGCCGGTGATGTCACCCCACAGGCCGTCCTTGAACACGCCCTCGAAGAACCCGCCGACCTGGCGTGCCCCGCAGGAGAGGAAGGCGCCGACGCCTGAGGTGCAGCTCTCGCTCTCGTCCTCGCTCTCGTCCGCTCCTTCTTTCCCTTCCTCTTTCCCTTCCTCTCCGGTCGTGGCGGGCTCGTCCTGCCCGGTCCCGTCCTGCCCGGTTCCGTCCTGTTCGGCGCCGTCGTGGTCGCCGGGCCGTACGCCGTCCCCGGGTGCGTCCCCGGCCTCGACGTCCGAGGAACCGTCCCCACCACCCGCCTCACAACCGGCACCCACGACCGCGCACACCGCCGACCGGAGCCCACCCACCACCTGCCCGCCGACACCGGAAAGCACCAGCGCACCGATGATCGCCGCGACGAGGAGAACGAGCCCCACGTACTCGGTGGTCGTCTGCCCGCCCTGCGTACGCCACTTGACCATCCGGGCCCACCGGAACGGCCGGTGGGACGAGCCCCGGCACAGGAGCACGATGACGACGACGGGGATCACCAGCTGCGGTACGCCCCGCCCACTGCCGTCCGCCAGGGTGCCCAGGGCGCCGGCGACGAACCACCCCTGTACGGCGAGCAGCCCGCGCCACGTCCACACGCCGCCCGTCCACACCCGTCGGCTCACCGCGTACCCCGCCGTACCGGGCAACGCCCCGTACAGCACCCACGCGATCAGCTCCCCGTCCACGCCGTCCAGCGACGCGGCCAGCAGGAGCACCCCGGCGCCACCGAGGAGCGTGATCCCGAACACCAGCCGGACCAGGACCAGCACGGCCGCCAGCGCGCACGGCATCGGCCGCCGGCGCGTCACAACTCCTCCACCACTTACCCCGGTTGCGGACATACCACGACGCTAGGGTGATCCACCGCCACGGTCTTGGGCCCCAGGGCCCAACCTTGCAACGGGGAAAGTGAGAAAGAAATGCGTACGTCCACTCGCACCGCGCCGGTGGCGGCGAGTGCTCTGGCTCTGGCCTTGGCACTGACCGCCTGCAACGACTCGGGGTCGAGTTCGGGGAAGAGCCGGGGCAGCTCCGGCTCCCAGGCGTCCGGCTCGGGCACGTCGGACGACGGCAAGCAGACCTTCCGCCTGGGTGAGGCCAGCCCCGAGCAGGAGAGCGACATGAAGGCGTCGTCAGGGGCCAAGTACACGGTCACCCCGACCAAGGTGCAGACCGGCACCAAGGCGGACATGGCCAACTCCGGCCTGGAGGAGGACAAGGAGGACGGTCCGCAGATCCCTGTCTATGTGTGGTCGACGCTCACCCACAAGAGCGGCAAGGCCATGGAGCTCGGCGACATGGACGACGACCTGGTCATCCGGACGGACAAGGGCCGGCGCACCCGCGCCCTGCTCGTCCTCATGGGTGAGGCGAAGTGGCCCAACTGCCCGGCGCCGGACGGGCAGAAGAAAGTGAACGCGGGCCAGTCGGAGAAGATCTGCACCGCCTTCCTCATCCCGGAAGGCCAGAAGGCCGCCGCGGTGGAGCTCACGCAGGGCTTCTACAAGGAGCCACTGGAGTGGCCGGTCAAGAACTGACCCCACGCTCGGGGAGGCGGACCCCCTGCCGCAGGCAGGTCAGGGTCCGCCTCCCATCGCTGGGGGCCGCCGTCAACCGCGCGGGAACGAGACCTCCACGCGGCGGTTCTTCTTCCGGCCTTCCTCGGTGCTGTTGTCCGCGATCGGGTACTGCTCGCCGTACCCACGGATCTCGTAGGTGATCCCTGCGGAGGCGAGCATCGGCGACAGCACCTTGTGCACGGCGTCCGCGCGCTGCTTGGAGAGCACGTCACCGTGGGCCGAGGAGCCGAGGTTGTCGGTGAAGCCGAAGATACGGACCTTGGTGGCGTTCTGCTTCTTGATCTCCTCGGCGATCGCGGCAATACGGGAGTTGGCCTCGGGAGTCAGCTTGGCACTGTCCTTGCCGAACAGGACCTCGGCCTGGAGCGCGAACTTCAGGTTCGAGCTGGTCTCCTCGCGCCGCTCCTCGCCGCCCTCGGACTCGACGATCGAAATGAGCGGCAGCACCTTCGCGGGCGCGAGGGTGGCCCCGTCGCGCATCTTGAGACCGGGTGAGTTCCCGTCGACTTCCGGTGGCGGCAGGGTCGACTCGGTGCCTGGTGGCGTACTCGGGATGTCATCGGCGTGCGCCCCGGAGACACCGGTGAGCTGGACGCCGGCGAACAACACCACGGCCGCGATCACGGACGCGGCGGGGCGGCGGCGTACGGGGGTCCTGCGGGCGCAGGGCGTGGTGGTGCGCATCAGGAGATCTCGATGGTTGCCGGTGGCATCAGCGGCAGCTGGAAGTCCACTTGAGCCGTGGTTGCGGGCGGCGCGGGGAACTGGGCAAAGACACTGATGCTTTCACCCGCTTTCACGGCGCTGATGCCAGTTGTGGTCAGCGGATAGCCTTCCGTGTCACGCAAGACGTAGTAGCGCTTCTTGTCGACCTTGTCCACGAGGGTGGCTCCAGCCAGAGAAGGTCCGGTGCGCTTCACATTGAGCTCCTGGCCGTTCCAGTTGCTGGGCGCGACCAACATCTTGCCGGTTGTGTTTTTCAATGTTCCTGTAACGGTCAGAAAGCCGCCCTGATCTCTTACCGCACTGTGGATGACGATCTGGAACCCGTTGCTGCCGTCGATCGTGGCCAGTGTCTGGCTTGCACCGGGCGTCGTCGGTCCAGCCTCTTCAGGCTTATCCTGGCCCGAGGGCATGGAGGAAGTACTGCCTGCCTTCTCCGGCTCCTTGCCACCGTTGTCAGCGTCTCCTCCACCATCGCCGCCGCAAGCCGACAGGAGCACAGCCAATGTGACAGCGCCTGCTCCGGCTGCGGCTCTGCGCACCGCCGTCCAATACCGATTACTCATAAGTGGCATTCCTTTGCTTTCCTTCGCGGTCAGTCCTCGGCGAGCCGGACTTCGAAGAGGTCGGACGTGTCCGGGAGAAGTTGCGGGTCCAGTTCCGTCACGTCTCCTTCGCACTCCAGCGAACCTGGGGACGGAGACTCGACATCTTCGGCAGGGTCGTAGCTGCATCGGGGAACGATGATCGCGGTCGCTTTCGCCTCGGCGGTCAGGTTCTCGGTGCCAGGGAGGATCGTGTTCCCCACCGGCTTCTGGGACGTCACGCTCACCGTTGAGCCCCAGCGACCGTCGTCCAGAGGCGCGCAGCCCACAACGTTGGCCTCGTTCTGTCCGGCGTAGTAGTGGCTGGCACTGCATCCGTCGAATACGGGGATGAGTTCGCCGTCCAGTAGGTCGCCAAGGTTGTCCAGAGTGAGGTCAAAGCTGTCCCGTTGCTCTCGAGCCGCTGCCAATGCCGCGGCATCTGCCGCCGACTGGGCACCATTGCGAGTGGCTCCTGCCTGACCGACCGCGAAGAAGGCGAGCGCAAGAAAGAGCAGGCTCGCCACCACGAAAACGTACAGTGGCGAAGCCTGCCCTGACTCGCGCGGTGCGCGCATGGTGCTTGTCAGCCACCACCGATGATTTCCGTGACCCGGGTCACGAGGTTGGTCGCGATCGTGTCCCCGACCCCCGACCCCACCACCGCCGCGATGATCACCCCCACCAAGATGATGATCCCGACGTACTCCACCGCGCCCTGCCCCCTGTCCCCCCTGCGCTTGAGCGCCGCTGCGGTGGTGTTCGCCCACGTACCCACGTACACCTTGGCCTGGGTCGCGGCCTTCAGCATGGTGTTCGGCATGGCGGTCTCCTCCGGGCTCGTACAGGTCGATGGGGCGAACGTACGGCGGGGGGAGCGGGGTGGGCATGGGCCTGGGGGCCCAAGTGGGGGCCCAATCGTGGGGGCGGGGACGGTCAGCCATGGGTGGGTCCCCCCTGGGAGTGGGACAGGCCGTGCCAGATGGCGATGGCTTGGCCTCGGCTTTCGGCGTTGAGCTTGGCGAAGATGCGGTTGATGTGGTTCTTGACCGTCTTCTGGCTGATGAAGCACGTGGCGGCGATCTGCTGATTGGTCATGCCCGACGCGATCAGGTCCATCACCTCCACCTCCCGTTGGCTCAGTAACGAATGTGCCATATCCGCTTGCTGCTGCGAAGGGGTTCCGGCAAATACCCCACGGGAGGCAGCAACTGGCGGGACGCCGGGCGTTGCAGGCGCATAGGTGGCGCGGACCGTCGCCAGCAGGGCGTTCGAGGCCGTGTGGGTGAAGTGCGCACGGCCGAGCTTCGCGTCGCGCACCGCGTCGACGAGTTGGTCGGCGGTGAACTCGCCGTGGACGAGGTAGCCGCACGCGCCGAGGCGGAGGGCTTCGTGGACGATGTCCGACTCGCGGCTGTACGTGGTCATCAGGACGGGCGCCAGGCCGACCAGGTGGGGCAGGGCCGTGATGCCGTCGACGCCCGGCATGCGGACGTCGAGAAGGATGACGTCCGGGTGGTGGCGTACCGCCGCCTCGTACGCCTCGCGGCCGTCCGCCGCCTGGGCGGCGACCTCGATGTCCTCGCGGCCGGACAGCAGCGCGGTCAGGCCGGCCCGGACGACGGGGTTGTCGTCGGCGACGATCACTCGCAGGTGCTCAGGCATGCTGGTGCACCCTCCGTTTCCAGGGCCCGTACCGGCAGTTCCAGCCGGACCTCCGTGCCCTTCGTGGCCCGGCCCCGGCCGATGCGGATGCGTGCGCCGATCGACGCGGCGCGCTCGACCATGCCGACCAGGCCGAAGTGGCCCGCCCGTTTCAGGCCGTCGAGCGTCGTGCCGGCGGGGAGGCCGCGGCCGTCGTCGTAGACGCTCAGACGGAGCACGTCGTCGATCACGCCCGACGACACGGCGATGTACGTGGGCCGGCCGTGCCGGTGGGCGTTCTCCATGGCCTCCGAGGCGATGGCGAGGAGCTGGCGGGCCACCGCGTGCGGGACGCGGGGCGGCGCCGCCCCGTTCAGCGGGCGGTAGCCGGCGCGTACGCCCCGGCGGCGGGCGAAGTCCGCCGTGCGGGCGGCCAGTTCCACCGCGACGTCCACCCCTCCGTCCAGGTCCGACTCGCGCCGCAGGTCGGCCAGCAGCTCACGGGACTCGGCCGCGGCGCGGCGGGCGGAGCGGGCGACGAGTTCCGCCTGGCGGCGCACCGACAGGGGATCGTCGCGGTCCGCGGTGGACGCCAGGCCGTCGGCGGCCAGGGCCAGGCCGTGCAGGGTCTTGGCGACCGAGTCGTGCATCTCGCGGGCGAGCCGCGCCCGTTCCGCCTCCACGGCGCCGTTGACGGCGAGCCGGGCGCGCGCCTCGGTGAGCGCCTGGCTCGCGGCGCCGAAGTCGAGGATGAGGCCCCGGAGGGTCGAGCCGACCGCCCCGGCGATCACGCACAGGCCGGGGAAGAGGAGCGAGGAGGGCTCCACCGCGACGTCCGTGTTCACGCCGTACGACAGCAGGAGGAGAAGGGACTGGAGGACCGCGAAGAACGCGGCGCCGCGCCAGCCGTAGAGCAGGCCGGCGAGCAGCGGCGTGCAGATGGTGACGTACGCGAGCGTCGACTCGGGTGACGCGGTGGCCAGCAGCAGCGCGCCGAACAGCATGTCGGCCGTGAGCACGGCGGGGTGGCGCAGCAGGATGCGGCCGAAGCGCTCCCAGTCGCGCAGGACGACGTACGACACCATGAAGGTGATGAGGACGGCGGCGCCCACCAGCCAGGTGCCGAGGCCCGGCGCCGCGCCGTCGAGGGCGAACGGCGACGCCAGCACGATCATCGCCAGCCGGAAGCCGAACACCTGGCGGCACAGCGCCTGGAGGGCGTTGACCTGGAGGGGGAGGGAAGGGGGATCCGATGTTCTCAGTGGCATGGGCTCACCCGCCGATGATGTCCGCGAAGTCGACACCGGAGCCGTAGTAGAAGCTCAGGGCGATCAGGATCATGGTGGCGGGCAGCATCACCATCGTCACGACGAGCGTGGTCTTCGGTACGGCCTTGGCGGCGGTGCGCCGCGCGTTCTGGGCGTCCGTGCGCCGCATGTCGTTGGCGATCTGGATGAGCGTGTCGACGATCGGCGCGCCCAGTTCCTCGCCCTGCTGGAGGGCGGTGACGAACATGGAGACCTGCTCGGAGGCGTTGCGCTTGCGCAGTTGGTCGAAGGCGTCACGGCGGCTGACGCCCATGTCCATCTGGCGGAGGGTGATGCGCAGTTCGTCGGCCCAGGGGCCGGAGTACTTCTCGGCGACGCGCTCCAGGGCCTGCCGGAAGCCGAGTCCGGCGGAGACGACGACGGCGAGGACGTCGAGGAAGTCGGGCAGGGTGCGTTCGATGTCGTCCCTGCGGCGGCGGATGGCGAGCCGGAGCAGGACGTCGGTCCAGGTCAGCCCGTACAACAGGATGATGACGGCGACGACCGTCTGGCCGCGCGCCAGCATGGCGAGGGCGGCGAGGACGCCGAGGAAACAGTAGACGGCGCGGCGGGCGGCGTACCGGTCGACGGTCATGCCCCCGGGGTTGCCCGCCATGTCGAGGCGGCGGCGCAGCGCGTCCACCCGCTTGGGGCCCATCATCCCGAGGACGGCGGGCGCCCAGCGCATGCCGAGCCGGTCGATGCCGGACCCGACGGCGGTGGTGCGGGTGGCGCCGACCTCGAGGGCGAGCACCAGGTCACCGGGGAGTCTGGCGTCGGCCCGGTACATGCGGATGCCGTGGAAGACGCCGTACACGGACAGGCCGATGACGGCCGCGTACAACAGACCCATGACGTGTCACCTCCTCAGACTCGGATGCGGGAGAGGCGGCGGATGAGGACGAAGCCGATGGCGTACAGCCCGAAGGCGAGGACGGATCCGATCTGGCCGGCGGCGGAGCCGGTCATCTTGTCCAGGGCGCCGGGTGCCATCCCGTTGATCATCAGCAGGAAGCCCAGTCCGAGGAGGGGGAGGGCGAAGGCGGTGACCTTGACCTGGGAGAGCAGGGTGATGACCTCGCGCCGGGTCTCCTTGCGCTCCTCCAGGGTGCTGGTGAGGTTGCGCAGCGAGGTGACGACCTGGCCGCCGGCGCGGTTGGACAGGACGAGGGTGGAGACGAGGACGACGAGCTCCCGGGAGGGCAGCCGGTCGGCGAGGTCGCCGAGCGCGTCGTCGAGGCTGTGGCCGACGGCGAGCTGGTCGGCGACCTTGCGGAGCTCCTCGCCGGCCGGGTCGTCGAGTTCCTCGGCGGCCATGGCGATGGCGGTACGGAGGGCGAGACCGGCCTGGGTGGCGTTGGCGAGGACGCGGGTCAGCTCGGGGAGCTGGTTGATGAACGCCTCGGTGCGCCTCTGGCGCTGCCAGTTGAGGAACGAGTTGGCTCCCCACAGGCCCGCGAGGGCGGCGAGGACGCCGAAGAACGGGGCGAAGATCGCGCCGATGGTGAAGTGGATCCCGAGCAGGGCGCCCACCGCGTACACGGCGTACTCGCCGGGTGTGAGGTCCAGCCCGGTGGCGGCGATCTTGCGCTCGATGCGGCGGCCGATGCGTGTCGCCCGCAGCCGCCGGTCGACGCGTACGAAGCGGCGGCGCCGGCCGTCGAGGGGGACGTGTCCCGTCTGGGTCATCCGTGCCACGAGGGCTTGGCGCTGCGCCTTGCCGGACGCGTAGACGTGCACGCCGGCGATGCCCAGCACGCAGGCGAGGAGCGTGACACCGAGCGTCAGGAGCGGGAGGTTGTCCATGGGGGTCATGGGGGTCCAGTCGGGGGCGGTGGTCAGGCGGTGGTGGCGCGGCGGAGGGCGAGCTGTTCGTCGGTGTGGGCCACGCCGAAGGCCGCCGGTATGGCCTCGCTCTTGAGGTAGAGGCGTTCGGCGACGCGGCGCGGGAGGGGGAAGTACTCGAAGTGGCCGTGGATCCGTCCGTCTGCGGCCATGGGCCGGGCGGCGAAGCGGCAGACGGTCACGATCCGGTACTCCTCGCGGCCGTGGGAGTCGACGATCGCGATCTCGGTGATCTTGCGGGCGCCGTCCGCGTGCCGGGTGAGCTGGACAATGACGTCGACCGCGCTGTTGATCTGGTCCTTGATCGCGACGAACGGGACCTCGACCTCCGACATGGAGCCGAGGGTCTGGAGGCGCATCAGGGCGTCCTCGGCGCTGTTGGCGTGGACGGTGGCGAGGGAGCCGTCGTGGCCGGTGGACATCGCCTGGAGCATGTCGAGCGTCTCACCGCCACGGACCTCGCCGACGATGATCCGGTCGGGGCGCATGCGCAGGGAGTTGCGTACGAGGTCGCGGATGGTGACCTTGCCCTTGCCCTCGACATTGGGCGGACGCGCTTCGAGGGTGATGACGTGGGACTGCTGGAGCTGGAGTTCGGCGGAGTCCTCGATGGTGACGATCCGCTCGCCCTCGGGGATGAGGCCGGACAGGGCGTTGAGGAGGGTGGTCTTCCCGGTGCCGGTGGCACCGGAGACGATCACGTTGAACTTGGCGCGTACGAGGCCGGCGAGCAGCATCACCATGTGCTCGTCGAGCGAGCCGAGGGCCACCATCTCCTGGAGTGTGAAGGCACGCGGGAAGCGGCGGATGGTGAGGATGGGCCCGGAGAGGGAGAGCGGCGGGATGATGACGTTGACGCGCTCGCCGGACGGGAGGCGCGCGTCGACCATCGGATTGGACTCGTCGACGCGGCGGTTGACGGTGGAGACGATCCGCTCGATGGTCTGCATCAGCTGCTCGGTGGACGAGAACCGCATCGGCAGCTGTTCGAGACGGCCGCGCCGCTCGACGAAGACCTGCTCGGGGCCGTTGACCATGATTTCGCTGATGGAGGCGTCTTCGAGGAGCGGTTCGAGGATGCCGAGCCCGAGGGCCTCGTCGACGACGCGGCGGATGAGCTGCGAGCGCTCGGTGGAGGACAGGACGGGGCCCTCGCGGCTGATGATGTGGCCGAGCACCCGCTCCAGGCGGGCGCGGCGCTCGGCCGCCGCGAGGGCGGACATCTCCGCGAGGTCGATCTCCTCCAGGAGCTTCACGCGGTAGACGCCGACGAGGTGGTTGTCCTCGCCCTTGCCGTCGACCGGCTCGGGACTGGTGATGCGCGCCCGCAAGCTCATGTCGTTCTCAACTCCCTCAGTCGGTGGCGGGCGTGGTGACGGGCATGGTGGTGGACCTCTGGGCGCTGGGGAAGGTGAAGAGCGGGAGGACGGAGGGAATGGGGACGGTGGCCGTGGCGGTGACCTGGTCTCCGCCGCCCGGCGGAGCCTCGATGCTCGCGCCGTCGGCCAGCCAGGAGCTCATCGCGCCGTATCCGGCGGAAGAGCCGTCGCCGCCCTGCGACGCCACCCGCGCCGCCGCCCTCGACGCCGTACCCGCCTGCTGCACCGCGTACGCCACGAACCCGAGCTGGACGGCCGCCAGGGCGGCGATGAGCAGCACGGTGACCCAGCCGACGAACTCGACGGCCGACTGGCCGGCCTCGCCGCGGCGGTGCCTCCGCCACGCGTACGGCGACGTCATCGGTCGCCCTCCCTCGCCGCGGACGCCGTGCCCTCCACCGGTACGGGGATGTCGAAGCCGGGGAACAGCACGGGGACGTTCACCCGCACCGAGGCCGTGTACAGGTCGCCCTCCGTACCGCACGCCGGGGTCACCGTCCACGCCCCCGACACGCTCCCCTGCGCGGCCGCCGCACACGCCCCGGCCCCGCCCACGGTGCCCGCCCGGGCCGCCTCGTCGGCGGCGTTGCCCGCCAGCGACCAGGCGTAGCCGACGAGGGCGGCCTGCCAGAGCAGGACGATCACGCCGAGGACGACCGGGACCATCCCGGTGAACTCGACCGCGACCTGTCCCCGGTCACTTCCGTAACGGCGTCTCATGACCCACCCCGCCCCCTCCGGGCTATTTGCCGCGTGCCCGCCGGAGGCCCACCGAGCCCCGGTCGCCGCGGAACTTCCCCTGCCTGCTTTCCCCTTCCGGCACCTTCACGATCCCCAGCTCGCCCGCCAATGCCCACAGCGCCTGCTTGACGGAGGACTTGGCCTCCAGGTCCTGCATCCGGCCGGCGTCGACGACCGACTGGAGTTCCTTGAAGTTCGCGGGTACGGAGGTCCTCGCGACGCGCGTGCCGGTGATCTTCTCGACGAGCTGCGGCTGGATCTCCGTGTTCCTGATGTGCCGGTTGACGACCGTCACCGTCTCCTCCGCCTTGCGGATCTGGAGCCGGTCCCAGAGCCGGACCACGCGTTTGGCGGCGCGGACGGCCACCACGTCGGGCGTGACGACCAGCAGCGTGGTGTCGGCCATCTCGACGGCGGCGGCATTGGCGCTGTCGAGGTGCGTGCCGCAGTCGATGACGACGACCTCGTAGCGGTTGCGCAGCGCGCTGACGATCTGGCGGACCGACCGGTCGGTGACGTCCTCGCCCCGCTCCCCCTCCCCGGGGGCCAGCAGCAGGCCGATGCCGGACTGGTGGGTGTACAGGGCGTCCTGGAGCACCCGCGGCGATATGTCCTGGATGGCGGCGAGGTCCACGATGGACCGCCGGAACTGCACGTCCAGGTAGGACGCGACGTCCCCGGACTGGAGGTCCAGGTCCGCCAGCGCGACGCTCAGGCCGGACGCCCGGGCGGCGAGGGCGAGCTGCACCGCGGTGACGGTGGTGCCGACCCCGCCCTTGGCGCCGCTCACGGTGACCACCCGGCCGCCCGGCCCGGTGAAGACGTCGCCGCCCTGTCCGAGGTGGCGCCGTACGCCCACGGACCAGGCGGCCGCGGACTGGACGCGCTGGGCGAGCTCCTCGTACGACAGGGGCATGCCGACCAGGCCGCGGGCGCCGGAGTCCATGGCCGCCGAGTAGAGGCCGGGGCCCGCTTCGGCGGTGACGAGGACGACGCCGACGGCCGGGAAGCGGAGGGCGACCTCCCGGATGAGTTCGAGTGCCGGGACGGGCCCGATCCCGCCGTGGACCAGCACCACCTCGGGCAGTTCTTCCAGGGACTCGGCGGCGAGCCGGGCCAGGGTGTCGATCAGCGAGGTCGAGTCGGCGACCGGGCCGGCCGGTTCGGCGTCGGGGAGCTGGCTGAGGAGGGTGGTGATGGATCGGGCGGCGTCGGCGTCACCGACGACCGGGAGGATGCGTGTGGTCATCCGGCCCTCACTTGTTCTTGTCTTCGTCGAGCGTGTAGCTGCCCTCGCCGGGCCGGAGGACGGTGGGGCTGTTCCTGGGCAGCAGCGCGAGCCGTACGTGCTCGGCGAAGGACTCCGCGTACGCCACGCGCTGGGCGTCGGTGGTGGAGAGGGCGAAGGTGATCGGTACGGCTTCGCGGATGCCGATGCCCCGGTTGTCGTCCCGCTTGCCGTCGAGCGGGGTGAGCTTGCCGACGTCGAGGACGCGGGCGTTGGCGACGATGATGCGGGACTCGGCGACGGCGCCCTTTTCGCGGTTGTCGTCGTCGAAGGTGGCGAAGATGTTCACCAGCGAGCCGGCCGTGATCTTTCCGGCGACGCCGGTGGCGGCGTCGATCATGATGGCGATCTCCTGCTGGCCGCTTTCCAGCGCGGGCCGTCTGGCGATCATGTCCTCCTGGAGCAGTGAGCCCTTCTTGAGGTCGGTGACGGCGATTTTGTCCTTGACCACGGAGAGGTCGGTGACGGCGTTTCCGGATAGCCAGCGCTCGGGCATCTTTATCTTCTGGAACTGGCCGGGCTGAAGTGCCGTGTAGGCCGCCACGTCGGCTTTCAGTTCGTACGCGTCGACTTCCGGACCGACCTTCGAATTCACGTCGCTGATCACCGTGACCACGCCGGCGAACGCGCCGAAGGCGCACAGGATCGAGAGGACCAGGAGAATGACACCGCGGCGCTGACGTGAATTCATGGGCGGGGCAACCTCGTGAGGAGACGTAGGCGTGGTGGACGTGGGCACGAAGGCGGCCGGGGACGCGGCGGGGGCCTCATGCCGTTTCCTGGCTGGGCTCGGGCGGCACGAGCGGGGCCGAGCAGAATCCGCAGCGGTCTCCTATGAGGTCGATTCCGCACCAGGAACAGACCTCCCGCCGCACCGATGCGACGAGTTGGTAGAGGACCGAGATGTCGGGGAGAAAGGCGGCGAATTCGATCAGCTTCGCGGTTCCCCACCATTTCGGGGATTCGGCCGGCAGCGGGCTCTCCACGACACCCTGGACCCGCCAGGCGGGCGCCAGGGATTCGGTGACCCAGTCGGACGCCAGCCGGCCCCGCGCCAGCATCAGCTGCGTACCGAACTCGGGCCCGGCGAGCTGCTCGCCGGTGCCGACCTTGATCAGCTGCGGTGCGGGGTTGGCGAGGACGCCGAACTGGGAGCCGGGGACCCACGACTTGGCGTGGGACTTCAGGCTCACGGGGACGCGGTCGAGCCGGGTGACCGTGTTGAGCAGCGCTCCCGCGTAGATGTAGTGGGCCAGCAGCCGGGCGGCGGAGGCGAGGACGCCCGCGCCGAAGTCGCAGGCGGACAACTGGCGGAGCTGGCGCACGAGCACGGCGACGCCCAGCGGGGGGAGGTCCAGCTTCAGCAGGGCGATGCGGTCGCTCTCCAGGACCGACCGGACGGTGTGCAGGCGGCGTTCGTGGGGTGCGGGGAGGGACGCGGGGTAGAGGGCGACGACGTAGCCGTGCTGTTCGACCATGACCTGCATGTCCGCGACGGCGGCGTCCAGCGGCTGCACACCGGGCGGCTGCAGCAGGGCCGCCGTGGGGGTCTGGTGGTCGGTCGGCGGTAGCACCAGATCGGCGCTGGTCACGGCAATTGCGGTCGGCACGCTGTTCCCCGTTCAGCTCCGGCCACCGGGATTCCGGCGAACCGCAGACACCTGCTCTGCCTGCTCCTCCACGCTCACTCCTGCCCACCCGCACTTTAGCCACGTCTCAGGGGGCAGAGAACAGCTTTCAGATCGCTCGGTCGCAATGCGTGGATGACGTTCGGGTGACCAATCAGGACGAAGGCGTCAGTGGTTAACTCCTGTTTCTTTACAGAGGTCTTGACAAGTCGATTGGTCTGGACCAACTTTACGGAAACGGCGGTGGCCACCGTTCCCCAGCACCTCCCCGACTCCCCCACCGGAGGCAGCACGTGGACCCCTCACACCGCACGCGCAGACGCGCCCGTCACGGCCGATGGCTCGGAGGAGGCCTGGCGCTGGCCGTGGGCGCCGGGCTCGCCCTCACCGGTGCGGCGACCGGCACCGCCCACGCCGCCGACGTCAACGTCGCCAGGAACGCCGGCTTCGAGTCCGGCCTCGCCAACTGGACCTGCTCGGCGGGCAGCGGCACCACCGTCTCCTCGCCCGTGCACGGTGGGGCCGCCGCGCTGAAGGCCACGCCCGGCGGCCAGGACAACGCCCGGTGCTCCCAGACCGTGGCGGTCAGGCCCAACTCCACGTACACGCTGAGCGCCTGGGTGCAGGGCGGGTACGCCTACCTCGGCGCGAGCGGCACCGGGACGACGGACGTGTCGACGTGGACGCCGGACTCGGCCGGCTGGAAACAGCTGACCACCCGCTTCACCACGGGCGCGAACACCACGTCCGTGACGGTCTACACGCACGGCTGGTACGGGCAGGCCGCCTACTACGCGGACGACATCTCGGTCTTCGGCCCCGACGGGGGCGGGGGCGGCGACCCCGACCCGGTGGTGCCCGCCACGCCCGCCGGGCTCACGGCCGGTGCGGTGACCTCGTCGTCCGTCACCCTGAGCTGGACCCCCGTCTCCGGCGCGACCGGCTACCACGTCTACCGGGACGGCACCAGGGTCCAGGCGGTGACCGGGGTGTCGGCGACCGTGACCGGGCTGGCCGCGAACACCTCGTACAGCTTCCAGGTCAGCGCGACGAACACGGCCGGTGAGTCGGCGAAGTCCACGGCGGTGACCGCCAGGACCTCGACCACCGGGCCGAACCCCAACCCCGCGGTGCCGCGTCACGCGGTGACCGGCTACTGGCAGAACTTCGACAACGGCGCCACCGTGCAGAAGCTGCGGGACGTTCCGGCGCAGTACGACATCATCGCCGTCTCGTTCGCCGACTCGACCGCCACGCCCGGTCGGATCGTCTTCAACCTCGACCCGGCCGTCGGTTACGCCTCGGTCGCCGACTTCAAGGCAGACATCGCGGCCAAGAAGGCCGCCGGCAAGTCGGTGATCATCTCCGTGGGCGGCGAGAAGGGCAACGTCACCATCAACAGCGACGCGTCGGCGACGGCCTTCGCCGACAGCGCGTACGCCCTGATGCAGGAGTACGGCTTCAGCGGCGTCGACATCGACCTGGAGCACGGCATCAACTCCACCTACCTGACGAAGGCGCTGCGCCGGCTGTCGGCGAAGGCCGGGCCGTCGATGATGCTGACCATGGCCCCGCAGACCATCGACATGCAGAACCCCGGGACGGAGTACTTCAAGACGGCCCTGGCCGTGAAGGACATCCTCACGGTGGTCAACATGCAGTACTACAACAGCGGTTCGATGCTGGGCTGCGACGGCAAGGTGTACGCGCAGGGGTCGGTGGACTTCCTCACCGCCCTGGCCTGCATCCAGCTGGAGGGCGGCCTGGACGCCTCCCAGGTGGGCCTGGGCGTCCCCGCCTCACCGCGTGGCGCGGGCAGCGGCTACGTCGACCCGTCGGTCGTGAAGAACGCGCTGGACTGCCTGACACGCGGCACCGGCTGCGGCTCCTTCAAGCCGTCGAAGACCTACCCGGCGCTGCGCGGGGCGATGACCTGGTCCACGAACTGGGACGCGACGGCCGGCAACGCCTGGTCGAACGCGGTGGGACCGCACGTCCACAACCTGCCGTAGGAGTCACGCCCGGTTCGCCAGGTAGTGGTGCAGTACGGGGCCCAGTTCCGCCAGCCACTGGTGGAGCTGGGCCTTGCGGCGCGCGTCGACGCGGCACTCGTACAGCATGCCGCTGGGGTGGGCGACGGCCACCATGAGGACGGCCCCGCCGTGCGGGGAGGCGGCGTGGTGCACCGTGGCGATGGCGGCCCAGGGGAAGTCCATGGTGTGGCCGTTGATCTCCAGGGACACCCCGGACGGGTCCACGATCACGGAGTTGCGCCGGTCGTGCGCCACGAACTCCGGCCCGTCGACGGGCGGCGGCGGCGTTCCGTAGGGAGCCGCGTGAGGAGCCCCGTGAGGAGTTCCGTAGGGGGCGTTGTACGGGGCGGGGGCGGGGGCCTGGTACGGGGCCGGGCCGCCGTACGGCGCCTGCGGCGGCGCGCCGTACGGCGGCTGGATCGGTATCGGCGGGCCGAACCCGGGAGGCGTCGTCATGTCTCCCAGTATGGCCAGCCCGCCCGGTCCGCCTTACCAGGGCAGCTCGCGCACCTGCTGCACGCACAGCACCAGGAACAGCACTCCCGCCGCGCCCAGAACGCCGTTGCTCAGCCAGCCGTTGCGCCATTCACTCGGGGTCCGGGAGGAGTTGAGGAGCCAGACCAGGGTGAGGGCGAGGAACGGCATGAAGAAGGCGCCGATCACGCCGTAGACGATGACCAGGCCGAACGGCTGGTCCAGGAAGAGCAGGGACATCGGCGGGAACGTCAGCCACAGCAGGTACGCGCGGAAGGGCAGCGACTTCTCGCGGGAGCCGGCCGCCACCTCTTCCCCGGTGGTCGCGACGCGCTTGCGGAAGTGGGTGACGAAGTCGGCGAACATCAGGCTCACGCCGTGCCAGACGCCGATGAGGGAGGTGATGGAGGTGGCGAAGAAGCCGATGAGGAACAGCTTGGCGGTGACCGTGCCGTACTGGTCCTCCAGGACGCCGCCGAGGTCCAGGAGCCCCTTGTCGCCCTTGGCGAGCGCGACACCGGAGGAGTGGAGCAGTTCTGCGCCGACGAAGAGCATGGCGACGACGAAGATGCCGGTGGTGATGTAGGCGACGCGGTTGTCGAGGCGCATCACCTTCATCCAGGAGGTGTCCGTCCAGCCCTTGGCGTTGACCCAGTAGCCGTACGCGGCCAGCGTGATCGTGCCGCCGACGCCGCCGATCAGGCCGAGGGTGTAGATCAGCGAACCGTCCGGGAGGACGGGCGCGAGGCCGGCGAACGCTTCACCGAGGTGCGGGGTGACGCGGATGGCGAGGTAGACGGTGACGACGAACATGACGCCGACGAGGATCGTCATGACCTTCTCGAAGACGGCGTACCGGTTGAACCAGACGAAGACCAGTCCGCCCGCACCGCACAGGACGGCCCACCACTTGAGGTCCATGACGCCCGGGAAGAGCGCCTGGAGGGGCAGGGCGCTGGAGGACATGGCGGCCGCGCCGTAGACGAAGCCCCAGATGGCCACGTACACCGCGAAGTAGACGGTCGTCCACCGGCCGAGGCTGCGCCAGCCGTCGAAGAGGGTGCGGCCGGTGGCCAGGTGCCAGCGGCCGGCGGCCTCGGCGAGCGAGATCTTGATGAGGCAGCCGATGACGGCGGCCCACAGGAGCGTGTAACCGAACTTGCTGCCCGCGATGAGCGTGGCGACGAGGTCTCCGGCTCCGACACCGGTCGCGGCCACCACGATCCCGGGCCCGATGTAGCGCCAGCTCGCCTTGCGGAGCCGGGGCCCCGTCCCCTCGGTGCCGCTCTGCTGCGCGGTCTCTGCCATGCGTTGTGCCGCCTTTCGTTCACCCGACGTCACGTCACCAAAGCGCGGGGCGTGGTGATCGCGCAAGGGGTGCGCACCGGCGGCCGTGACCGGAGGCCTACTTGACGCGCTCATGCCATCGCCGGACGATGCGTCGCACGGGGCAACCCACTCCGTACCCCCACCGCAGGAGACGACATGCGCATGCGCATACGCGGCAGAAGGTCCGCCACCCTCACGGCCCTCCTGGCGCTCGCCGTCGCGGCGCCGCTCACCGCCACCGCGACCGCACCACCCACGGACATACCCGCCGCCTCCGCCGCCACCGCGGAGGAGGTCATCCGGCAGTACGAGATCCACGGCCCGTCCACCCCGGCCGAACGCACCGCCCTCGCCGCCACCGGCGTCTCGATCGACGAGGCCGACTCCCACGCGGTCGTCGTCAGCGCCAACGCCGAGCAGGCGCGCACGCTGCGCGCCCTGGGCCACAAGCTGGAGGCGCTGCCCGCCCCGCCCGACCGGACCGGCGGCAAGGCGGTCGGCGCCATGGACTTCCCCTCCGCCGACGCCCGCTACCACAACTACGCCGAGATGAACGCGGAGATCGGCCAGCGGCTCCAGCAGTACCCGGGCATCATGAGCCGCCGCGTCATCGGCAAGTCGTACCAGGGCCGCGACATCGTCGCCATCAAGATCAGCGACAACGTCGCCACGGACGAGAACGAGCCCGAGGTCCTCTTCACCCACCACCAGCACGCCCGCGAGCACCTCACCGTCGAGATGGCGCTGTACCTGCTGCGCGAGTTCGGCGCGGGGTACGGGAAGGACTCCCGCATCACCAACGCCGTCAACAACCGCGAGATCTGGATCGTGCCGGACCTCAACCCGGACGGCGGCGAGTACGACATCGCCTCCGGCTCCTACCGCAGCTGGCGCAAGAACCGGCAGCCCAACTCCGGCTCGTCGTACATCGGCACGGACATGAACCGCAACTGGAACTTCAAGTGGGGCTGCTGCGGCGGCTCCTCCGGCTCCCCGAGCTCCGACACCTACCGGGGCAGCGCCCCCGAGTCCGCCCCCGAGGTGAAGGTCGTCGCCGACTTCGTCCGCTCCCGGGTGGTCGGCGGCAAGCAGCAGATCAAGGCGGGCGTCGACTTCCACACGTACAGCGAACTCATCCTGTGGCCCTACGGCTACACCTACAACGACACCGCCCCCGGCCTCACCCAGGACGACCGTGACGCCTTCGCCACGGTCGGCCGCAAGATGGCCGCGAGCAACGGCTACACGCCCGAGCAGTCGAGCGACCTGTACATCACGGACGGGTCCATCGACGACTACCTGTGGGGCGCGCACAAGATCTTCGGCTACACCTTCGAGATGTACCCGCGTTCCGCCTCGGGCGGCGGCTTCTACCCGCCGGACGAGGTCATCGAGCGCGAGACGAGCCGCAACCGCGACGCGGTCCTTCAACTGATCGAGAACGCCGACTGCATGTACCGGTCCATCGGCAAGGAGCAGCAGTACTGCGCCTAGTGCGCACGACCCGGCGCGGTGCGGCTCTGGGGCCGTACCGCGCCGGAGTACCCGCCCCGCCGGCGGGCTCGGCAGCGCCGCCGGGCGCGCTGCGGGGTGGGCATGCCGTGCCGTGCCGCGGGGGCCGGTGCGGGGGGATCAGTCCAGGACCGCCATGGCGTCGATCTCGATGAGCAGGCCGGCGGGGAGACCGACGTAGACCGTCGTACGGGCGGCGGGGGGCACGGTCAGATGCGCGAAGTACTCGTCGTAGATCTCGTTCATCTCGGCGAAGTGCGCCGTGTCCGTGAGGTAGACGCGCATCATCATCACGTCGTCCCAGCTCGCGCCACCCTCCTTCAGGACCGCCTCGACGTTGGCGAGGGTCTTGAGGGTCTGCTCGCGCAGCGTCGGGCCGGCCGGGGCCGGTGCCTGGCCCTCGACGGCGGGGAGGAAGCCGACCTGGCCGGCGACCTGGAGGATGTTGCCCTTGCGCACCCCGTGGGAGAAGCGGGCGGGCGGGGCGGTGTGGGTGGCGGGGGTGATCGCGGTCTTCTCGGTCATGCGGTCGCTTCCTTGGGTGAGGTGGTTCCTGAGTACTCGTGGCTGATGGCGTCGGCGGTGCGGCGTACCAGCGGGAGGAGGGTGAGGAGTTCGTCCGCGGTGACGACGACGTTCGGGGCGGACACCGACATGGCGGCGACGGCCCGCCCGTCCGCGCCGCGGATGGGAGCGGCGACGCAGTTGATGGACTCCTCGTGGCCGCCGAGGTCGGTGGCCCATCCCTTTTCGCGTACGGCCGCCAGCTCCTGGAGGAACGCGGCGGCGTTGGGGATCGAACGGGGCGTGTACATGGGGTAGTCGAGCTTGGCCGCCAGCGCGCGGCGCTCGGGCTCGGGCAGGTCGGCGAGCAGCAGCTTGGCCACGGCGGCGACGGTGATGGCGACGGGTTTGCCGATGCGCGAGTACATGCGGACCGGGTAGCGGCTGTCCACCTTGTCGATGTAGAGCACCTCGCCCTCCTCGTACACGGCGAGGTGCACGGTGTGCCCGGTCTCCTCGCCCAGCCGTACGAGGTGGGGGTGGGCGATCTCGCGGATGTCGAGGTTCTCGACGGCTTCCTGCGCGAGGGCGAACAGCCGGGCGCCGAGGCGGTAGCGCTGGTCCTCCTGGCGGTAGACCAGGCCGTGTTCGTGGAGGGTGCGCAGCAGCCGCAGGGCGGTCGATTTGTGTACGCCGAGGGTGCCGGCGACCTGCCCGAGGTCGGCGGGGCCCTGCGCGAGCAGCGGCAGGATGCTGAGCGCGCGGTCGACGGTCTGGCTCATGGCGTACGTACCTCCCGGTCTTCCCCGGTCCGCGTCCAGCCGGGGCCGAGGTGCAGTCTCCCCCAGGCGTCCTCGTCCAGGTCGGCGAGGCGGTCGGCGTGTGCGGTGGCGGGCGGGGTGCCGAGGTCGCCGGGCACGGTGAGCGCGGCGGCGGCCATGAGGTGACCGTGGCGGAGGCGGTGGTGCACGGGCAGCCCGCGGAGGGTGGCGGACAGGAACCCGGCGGCGAAGGCGTCCCCGGCTCCGACGGGGGCGACGACGTCGACGCGGGGGGCCGGGACGAAGGTGACGGTGTCGCCGTCGCGGGGGGCCGCCCCGGGCCGCTCGGGACTCCGCCCCGCCGAGGGGGCGGCGGCCGCGGGGGCGGGCGCCGCAGGGGCGGGATGCGCGGCGGCCGAGGGGGCGGCCGTGGCGTGGCCGCTGCGCGGGGCCGGCGATGAAGCCGCGCAGCGGGCGTAGGCCGTCGCGCCCCGTCCGCCGTGCTTGACGACCAGCACCGCCGGCTCCGGAAGCGCGTCGCGGATCGCCGCCGCGTCCCGGAGGCCCCACGCCGCCTCCGCCTCGTCGTCGCCGACGAAGACGAGGTCGGCGCCGCGGGCGAGGTCCAGGAGGACGGAGGGGTCGGCGCCGCGCCACAGGCCCGGCCGGTGGTTGACGTCGAAGGAGACCAGGGGGCGGCCGGGGCGGCGGGCGGTGAGGGTGCGCGTCAGGGCCAGGCAGTCGGCGGAGAGCGCGGCGGTGATGCCCGACAGGTGGAGGATGCGGGCGGTGGCGAGGTCCTCGTACGGAACGGTTTCCGGGGACATCGCGGAGGCGGCGGACCCGGCCCGGTAGTAGACGACTTCATGGCCGTCGGTGGCCCGGTCGGTGGCCGTGCGGAAGTAGACACCGGTCGGGCGGCGCGCGTCACGGCGTACGGCGGTGGTGTCGACCCCGTACGCGGCGACGGCCTCCACCAGGTGGTCCCCGAAGCCGTCCGCGCCGACGCGGCTGACCCACCTCACCCGGTGGCCGGCGGCGGCCAGCGCGCAGGCGACGTTGGACTCGGCGCCTCCGATGGCGCGGGTGAAGGACGGCACGTCGGCGAGGCGGCCGGGACGGGAAGGCAGGAAGGTGACCATGGACTCGCCGAGACAGACGACGTCGTTAGCGGTCACTCTGGGGGCTCCTCACGGGGTCCTCGGGATCCATTGACCCGGCATCCGCCGGATGTTAGACACCACTGAGCGATATACGCAATGAGCGTTGCACACAATGCAACAGATGGGGAGGGGCTGCCATGGCCGCCGAGCACCTCAAGGCCGCGCACCTCAAGGACGAGCGCGTCGACCACCGGTTCAAGGGGCTGCCCGTCGACGCCGACGGACTGACCGTGGGTGAGCTGGCCGCCCAGCGCCGCAACCTCTTCACCGGCGGGTTCACCACCCCCGTCCTCGCCCTCTCCGCCGAGGCCCTGGAACACAACCTGGCGCTGCTGGAGACGTACGCCGAGCGGCACGGCCTCGCCTTCGCCCCGCACGGCAAGACCTCCATGGCACCGCAGTTGTTCGACCGGCAGGTCGAGTACGGTGCCTGGGGCATCACGGCGGCGGTGCCGCACCAGGCCCGCGTCTACCGGGCGTTCGGCATCCGGCGGATCTTCCTCGCCAACGAGCTGGTCGACCCCGCCGCCCTGCGCTGGGTGGCCGCCGAACTGGACCGGGACCCGGACTTCCGCTTCGTCTGCTACGTCGACTCCGTACGCGGCGTCGAGCTGATGGACCAGTCCCTGCGCGGTTCCCGGCGCCCCGTCGACGTCGTCGTGGAGCTGGGCGCGGGCGACGGCGCGCGCACCGGGGCGCGTACGGACGCGGACTGCGCCGCCGTCGCCGACGCCGTCGCCGCCACGAGCACGCTGCGGCTGGTCGGCGTCGCCGGGTACGAGGGCGAGGTGCCGGGCGCGACGCCCGGGACCGTACGGGCCTGGCTGCACCGCCTCACGTCCCTCGCGGTCGAGTTCGACAAGGCGGGCCGCTTCCCGGACGGCCTGGACGAGATCGTGGTCAGCGCGGGCGGGAGCGCCTGGTTCGACACGGTCGCCGAGGTGTTCGCGGAACTCCCGCCGCTGTCCCGCCCGGTGCTGAAGCTGCTGCGCTCCGGGGCGTACGTGTCGCACGACGACGGCCAGTACCGCAACCTCACGCCCTTCAACCGGGTCCCGGAGGAGGGCGCCCTCCAGCCCGCGTTCCGCCTGTGGGCCCAGGTGGTGTCGCGCCCCACCCCGGAGCAGGCGTTCGTGAACGCGGGCAAGCGGGACGCCGCGTACGACCTCCACCTGCCCGAGGCGCAGGTCGTCCGCTCCGCGCGCGACGGGTCGGTGCGCCCGGCGGACGGGATCACGGTGACCAAGCTGTCCGACCAGCACGCCTGGCTGGACACGACGGCCGACGCCCGGCTGGAGGTGGGCGACTGGGTCGGCATGGGCCTGTCGCACCCGTGCACGGCGTTCGACAAGTGGCAGCTGATCCCGCTGGTCGAGGCGGACGGAACGGTCGTCGACCTCATCCGCACCTTCTTCTAGGAGCGGGCCGGCATGGACCTCGTCATACGGGACGCACGCGTCGTCGACGGCACAGGTGGCCCGTCGTACCGCGCCGACACCGGTATCAGCGGCGGGAGGATCACCGCGATCCGGCGGGAGGGCGACCGCTCGCTGGCCGCCTCCCGTGTCCTGGACGCGCACGGGCTGGTCCTGGCCCCCGGCTTCATCGACATGCACGCCCACAGCGACCTCGCGCTGCTCCGCGACCCGGACCACAGTGCCAAGGCCGCCCAGGGCGTCACGCTCGAAGTGCTGGGGCAGGACGGCCTGTCGTACGCGCCGGCCGACGACCGCACCCTGGACGAGGTCCGCCGGACCGTCACCGGCTGGAACGGCGACGGCTCCGGCATCGACTTCGACTGGCGGACCGTCGCCGGATACCTGGACCGCCTGGACCGGCAGGGCATCGCGGTCAACGCGGCGTACCTGGTCCCGCAGGGCACGGTCCGCGCGTACGCCATGGGATGGGAGGACCGCCCGCCGACCGGCGCCGAGCTGGACCGGATGAAGCAGCTCGTGGCGGAGGGCCTGGAGCAGGGCGCGGTCGGCATGTCGTCCGGTCTCACCTACACACCCGGGATGTACGCGCGGGGCGCCGAACTGACCGAGCTGTGCCGGGTCGTGGCGGCGTACGACGGCTACTACTGCCCGCACCACCGCAGTTACGGCGCGGGCGCGCTGGAGGCGTACGAGGAGATGGTCGCCCTCACGGGCGAGGCGGGCTGCGCGCTGCACCTGGCGCACGCCACCATGAACTTCGGTGTGAACAGGGGCAGGGCGCCCGAGCTGCTGGCGCTGCTCGACAGGGCGTTGGCGGACGGCGCCGACATCTCGCTCGACACCTATCCCTACACCCCCGGCTGCACGACACTGGTCGCGCTGCTGCCGAGCTGGGCGGGCGAGGGCGGTCCGGAGGCGGTCCTGGCCCGGCTGCGGGACAGCGCGACGGCCGAGCGGATACGCCACCACCTGGAGGTCACCGGCTCGGACGGCTGTCACGGCGTACCCGTCGAGTGGGACACCATCGAGATCTCGGGCGTCTCGGAACCGGCGCTGGCGGGCTTCACCGGCCGGCGCCTCGACGGCTGGACCACCGCCCGCCGCCTGCTGATGGAGGACCGCCTCGGCACGACGATCCTCCAGCACGTCGGCCACGAGGAGAACGTCCGGGCCATCATGCGCCACCGCGTCCACACGGGCGGCTCGGACGGCATCCTCCAGGGCACCAAGCCGCACCCGCGCGCGTACGGCACGTTCCCGCACTACCTGGGGCGGTACGCGCGTGAGCTGGGCGTCCTGTCGCTGGAGGAGACGGTCGCGCACCTCACCTCCCGCCCGGCCGCCCGCCTCCGCCTCCCCGACCGGGGCCTGGTCCGCGAGGGCCACCGCGCCGACCTGGTCCTCTTCGACCCGGACACGGTCGCCGCGGGCTCCACCTTCGACGCCCCCCGCACCCTCCCGACCGGCATCCCCCACGTCCTGATCGACGGCCGCTTCGTCATCGAGGACGGGCGGCGGACGGACGTCCTGGCGGGACGGGCGATCCGGCGTACGCCCGCGTCCTAGCGGGTGTCGGCCCGGTCCCGCACCGCCGCGCGCGGGCCGGGCACCCGGCCTGGTTCCGTGGCGGCGGCTCCGGCCCGGCGGACGAGCACCGTCCCGACGGCGCACGCGACGGCCGCCAGGGCGAAGCCGTACCACGGGGTGCGGCCGGAGGGCGCCGTTTCGTAGACGAGGGCGGCGGACAGCACCATCAGGGCGCGGCCGGCGCGGCCGTCCCAGGCCGTGGCGGCCACCACGGTGACGCCCCACAGCAGGTACCAGGGCTGGACCATCGGGGAGAGGGCCACCAGGGCGACGAGCGCCAGGCCCAGGGCATGGACCGGGTCGAGGCGGCCGCGCGCGGAGCGCCACGCCAGGTACGCGATGAACGCGAGCGCCGCCGCGAGGCCGAGGCGCTGGACGGCCGTTTTGACCGGGTCCGGGTCCGCGCCCAGCAGCAGGTGCAGTAGCTCTCCGAGGGCGAGGCCCAGGTCGCTCGTGGCCGACAGCGCCGTGTGGATCGTGCCGGCGACGCTCTGCGTGCGCAGCCAGCCGAACCCGGTGCCGGCGGCGAGCGTGGCGCCGACGGCCACCGCGCCGGCGATCGCCCCGGGCGCCAGCAGCCCCTTCGCCACGCGCCGCGGGAGCGGACCGGTCGCCGCCCTGCCGACGATCACGCCGATGAAGAGGAGCGCCACGGCCGCCGGGGACTTGACCATCATCGCCAGCCCGACGACCGCGCTTCCCAGGATCCAGCGGCCGCGGCGCGCGAGGACGACGCCCGCGAGCATGAGGGCGATCATCAGCCCGTCGTTGTGCATCCCGCCGACCACGTGCATGAGCAGGAGCGGGTTGAGCGCGCCGAGCCAGAGAGCACCGCTCTCGCCGCCGTCCCCGCGCTCCCGGCCCAGTCGGCGCAGCGCCCACACGATCAGGGCCATCGCCGCCAGGGCGATCAGCCGCATGCCGAGCACCGCGGGCACGATCGTCCCGCCGGTGGCCCAGGTCACCGCCTGTGCCGGCACCAGGAACACCGGCCCGTACGGGGCGGGCGTGTCCGTCCAGTTCCCGCCGACGCTCGCGGCGGCGTCCCCGCCGAGACCGTTCGGGTCCAGGACGGACGGCCCGGCGCCGTACACGTCGTGGCCCTCCAGGACCATCGCGCCCTGGGCGATGTAGCTGTACACGTCGGCGCTGTACAGGGGCGGCGCGAGGAGCAGCGGGGCCGCCCACCAGCCGAGCGTGGTCAGCGTCTCCCGCACGGACGCGCCGGCCCGTCCGTAGCACCACCAGGCGACCACGAGGAGGGTCAGCCCGGCGTACGCGAGGACGGCCGCCGCCACCGTGACCCCCGGCCCGTGGGGGACCCAGATCCCCCACGGGTCGCGGGCCGGCAGTGCCCCGGCGGCCCAGCCGCCCGCGGCTGCCGCGACCGACCCGGCCGCGCCCAGCCGGCGGTACCCGACAGCGCTCATTGCCCACATGACCCGCCAACCTATCGGGCGGGTCCGGCGCGCTCGGCTACGGCTTGGGCAGCGTGCAGCCCGGCCGCCCGAGGTCGATCTTGTTGCCGATGCCGACGCAGGCGACGATGCCGTACGTCTGCTGGCCGTAGTTGATGCCGGGGCGGACGGTCACGGTGCCGTTCTCGTCGACCTCGCACGGGTTGTTCATGGTGCAGCGCCCGCCGTCCTCGTTGCCGGTGTTGTTGACGGCGACGACCTTGCCGGTGGCGGTGTCGACGACGGGTGACCCGGAGGTGCCGCCGATGGTGTCGCAGGCGGCGGTGTAGCGGACCGAGTCCTTCATGGTCCAGCCGGCTTCCTTCAGGCGGTACGCGAAGCCGTCGACGGAGCAGCTGTAGATCCGCTTCCAGTAGCCGGAGACCACCTTGATGGCGGTGCCCTGGGCGGGGCGGGTCGCGTTCAGCTCCAGCGCCTTGATGTTGTGACGCGCCTGTATCTGGGCGTACGTGCTGGTCAGCTCGTACAGGGACACGTCGGTGTCGGTCATCGTCGCGTACGCGATCTTGGACGCGCGGAGCGTGGCGACCTTGGTGCCGGCGGAGTTGAGCAGGCTGAAGGTGCGGGTGGAGGGCTTGTCGACGACGACCGTGCCGGGGCCGGGCATCCCGCTCTCCAGGCAGTGCCCGTTCGACAGCACGAGCGCCGGGTCGTTCGGCTGGGAGCCGGGTACGCGGACGACGGAACCGGAGCAGTTGCTCAGCGCGACGGTGCCGGCGAAGTCGACGGCCTTGGTGGTGGGAGCCGGGGCCGGTGCCGGAGCCGCTGCGGCGCTTGTGGCGCCGGCTCCGAGGAGCGTGAGCGCGAGCAGCGCGCCGGCGAGAGGCTTACGCATGTGGGGGGTCCCCTCTGGGGCGGTGACTTTGTCATGCGCATTGTGAGGGGTGGGGCGGGGGTGGGAGGAGTGCGTTTTCGGCCGTGCAGCGGTGCGGCGCCTGCCGGTGGGTGGGGGGTGCGGCCCCTCCGGGCTCACCTCCTCGAGGCCGGCGGCCTTGGGTCTCGGCGGTAGGAAGCCCTTCCGACGCCGCCAACCTCTGCGGGGGCGACCCTGCACGGCCACACCCCGGTCGTACGCCGACTGCGGGCGCGTTTCTCTGA
>NZ_JBEPEL010000033.1:0-68409 GCF_040300825.1 Streptomyces sp. NPDC000229 | reverse complement strand
GCTCGCGGTGTTCGCGCTGCTCTTCGTCCCGGAGATCAACCACGCCTTCTTCGGGCTGGTCGACACGGTGCTCGCGCCCCGGCACGGTGGCGCGGGCCTGGAGTCATCCCGCGTGCCGCCGTGGTCACACCTTCCTACGGTGTGTTTATGAGCAACACGCCCCGCATGCGCACCGCCATAAGCTGCACCCTGCTGGTCGCCGTCACCGGCGCGAGCGCGACCGCGTGCGGTGGCCCGGACGGCCATCCCCTCTCCGCGAAGCCGTACGACGCGGCCCGCCAGGTGGCGTTCAACACCCCGTCCGGCGCCGCCAAGGCGGCCCTCGACAAGCCCCTCGAAGTCACCGCCAAGGGCAAGGACGGCCGCATCACGGACGTCACGGCCGTCGACACGGCCGGCCACTACCTCGCGGGCGAGCTCTCCGCCGACGGCAGCCGCTGGCGCTCCACGGCCCCGCTGGTGGCCGGCACGCGCTACACCGTCAGGGTCGCCACGGAGGACCGCAAGGGCGCCCCCGGCGCCCGTACGCTGACCTTCGAGACCGCACGGGCCAAGAAGGTCCTCAACGTCGAATTCGGCCCGGAGGCGGGCAAGTACGGCGTCGGGCAGCCCATCACGGCGGAACTCAGCGCCCCGGTCACCACCAAGGAGGGCCGGGCCGCCGTCGAGCGCTCCCTCAAGGTGCGTTCCACGCCCGCGGTCACGGGCTCCTGGTACTGGGTCGACGACAAGAAGCTGCACTATCGCCCGAAGGAGTACTGGCCCGTCGGCGCGTCCGTCACCGTCACGGGCAACCTCGCGGGCGTGAAGGTCACGGGCGACCTCTACGGCGGCTCGGCCAAGTCCCTGAACCTGAGCATCGGCGACCGCGTCGAGGCCATCACCGACGCGGCCAGCCACCACATGACGGTCAAGCGCAACGGAAAAGTGATCAACACCATTCCGGTGACCACCGGAAAACCGGGCTTCTCCACCCGTAACGGGATCAAAGTGGTGCTCGGCAAGGAGTACTTCGTCCGGATGCGCAGCACCACCGTCGGCATCGCGGCGGGCAGCAGCGAGTCGTACGACCTGCCGGTCTACTACGCCACCCGGGTGACATGGAGCGGCGAGTACGTCCACGCCGCCCCCTGGTCCGTCGGGTCACAGGGGTACGCCAACGTCAGCCACGGCTGCACCGGCATGTCGACCAGCAACGCCGCCTGGTTCTACGAGAACGTCCGCCCCGGCGACCTCGTCCACGTCGTCAACAGCGCGGGCAAGGAGATGGACCACTTCGGCAACGGCTTCGGCGACTGGAACCTGCCCTGGGACAAGTGGCAGGCGGGCAGTGCCGCCCGCGCCGACGCCCCCCGCACCGAACAGGTCCGCCTCCGGCCGGGACTCTAGGGCCCGGGCGTCACGCCTCCACGGACAGCCGGCTGCGCAGCAGGGCCGCCAGGGAGTCCGCGAGCTCGACCGGATCGACCGGGAGGGTCACCGCGGCGTCCGCGCGGCTCCAGGTGGCCAGCCAGGCGTCCTGGGGCCGGCCGATGAGCAGCAGCACGGGCGGGCAGTGGAAGATCTCGTCCTTGATCTGGCGGCACACGCCCATGCCGCCCGCCGGTACCGCCTCGCCGTCCAGTACGCAGACGTCGATGCCGCCCCGGTCCAGCTGGTCCAGCACGGCCGGGAGCGTCGCGCACTCGATGTATTCGACCGGCGGAACGTCGGCCGCGGGCCTGCGCCCGGCCGCCAGCCGCACCTGCGCGCGGGTGTTGGCGTCGTCGCTGTAGACCAGGACGGTGGCGCTCGACTGCATTGTTCCTCCGAGTACGTCGGCGGCATGGGCAGGAAGGCAGGTACCGATGCGCCGGATGCTACTCCTGTCCACCGCCCCTCAACACCGGTTCGGACACCCCTTCGACAGCCGCCGCGATGGGCCGTTCGAGCTGGACGGAGCGCACCAACACACCGAACGGCACCCCCCGGAGTGAGGGCGGGATAAGCGACCGACATAATGTCGGTCGTGGCGACAGCAACGACAGTAGAAACCGGGCACGCGCACCCGTCGGTCAATCGGCCGAACCTCACCAGCGTCGGAACCATCATCTGGTTGAGTTCCGAGCTGATGTTCTTCGCGGCCCTCTTCGCGATGTACTTCACCCTGCGATCGGTGACGGGTGCCGAGTTCTGGGCAGAGAAAGCCGACACGCTGAACTTCCCGTTCTCGGCTACCAACACCACGATCCTGGTGCTCTCCTCGCTCACCTGCCAGCTCGGCGTGTTCGCCGCCGAGCGGGGCGACGTGAAGAAGCTCCGTACGTGGTTCGTGATCACCTTCGTGATGGGTGCGATCTTCATCGGAGGCCAGGTCTTCGAGTACACCGAGCTGGTCAAGCACGAGGGCCTCTCGCTCTCGTCGGACCCGTACGGCTCCGTGTTCTACCTGACGACCGGCTTCCACGGCCTGCACGTGACGGGCGGTCTCATCGCCTTCCTGCTGGTCCTCGGCCGTACCTACGCGGCCAAGAGATTCACTCACGAGCAGGCAACCGCCGCCATCGTCGTGTCCTACTACTGGCACTTCGTCGATGTCGTCTGGATCGGCCTCTTCGCCACGATCTACATGATCAAGTAACGGGCCCGTACCTCCGAGGTACGCCCGAGACATCCAGCAAGCATCGACGCAGAAGATCCTGACACCGGGGTAATCCGTGAAAAAGCTCTCCGCACGACGACGCCATCCGCTGGCGGCGGTCGTCGTCCTACTCCTCGCGCTGGCGGCCACTGGGGGGCTGTACGCCGCGTTCGCGCCCGCGGGCAAGGCGCAGGCAGACGAAACCGCCCAGTCCCTCGCCATCGAGGAGGGCAAGAAGCTCTACACCGTCGGCTGCGCCAGCTGCCACGGAACCGGCGGTCAGGGAACCACTGACGGCCCGAGCCTCGTCGGCGTCGGCTCCGCAGCCGTGGACTTCCAGGTCGGCACCGGCCGTATGCCGGCGCAGCAGCCCGGCGCCCAGGTGCCGGAGAAGAAGGTCATCTACTCGCAGGCCGAGATCGACCAGCTCGCGGCGTACGTCGCGTCCCTCGGCGCCGGTCCGATCACGCCGACCGAGAAGCAGTACAGCCCGGAAGGCGCGGACATCGCCCGTGGTGGTGACCTGTTCCGCACCAACTGCGCCCAGTGCCACAACTTCACCGGCGCGGGCGGTGCCCTGACGCACGGCAAGTACGCCCCGCCGCTGAACGACGTGAGCCCGAAGCACATCTACGAGGCCATGCAGACCGGCCCGCAGAACATGCCGTCCTTCCCCGACACGATCATGCCGGAGAAGGAAAAGAAGGACATCATCGCGTACATCCGGACCGTGAACGACGACCGGACCGCGACCCCCGGCGGCTTCGCGCTGGGCGGCGTCGGCCCCGTCAGCGAGGGTCTGTTCGGGTGGATCTTCGGTCTGGGTTCGCTGATCGCCGTCGCCGTCTGGGTCGCGGCCCACACCGCTAAGGCCAAGAAGTCATGAGTAGCCAAGAGATTTCCAAGGAGAGCCTGCCGAGCGAGCAGGACACCGCGCACGGCACGGCGGTAGCCGAGAACCCGTTCGCCGACCCGGGGCTCCCGCCCCACAAGCCGCGCATCCAGGACATCGACGAGCGGGCCGCCAAGCGGTCCGAGCGCACGGTCGCCCTGCTGTTCACGCTGTCGATGCTGGCCACGATCGGCTTCATCGCCTCGTTCGTGATCTTCCCCGTGGAGAAGATCGTCTACGTGTGGCCGCTGGGACACGTCAGCGCGACCAACCTGTCGCTCGGTCTGACGCTGGGCCTCGCGCTCTTCTGCATCGGCGCGGGCGCGGTCCACTGGGCCCGCACCCTGATGTCCGACGAGGAGATGGCCGACGACCGGCACGCCATCGAGGCGACGCCCGAGGTCAAGGCCAAGGTCATGGCGGACTTCGCGGACGGTGCGCGGGAGTCCGCGATCGGCCGCCGCCCGCTGATCCGCAACACCATGTTCGGCGCGCTGGCCATGGTGCCGCTCTCCGGTGTGGTGCTGCTGCGCGAGCTGGGCCCGCTGCCCGAGAAGAAGCTCTTCCACACCTCGTGGTCCAAGGGCAAGCAGCTCATCAACATGAACACCAATGAGCCGCTGCGTCCCGAAGACGTCGCGGTCGGCTCGCTGACCTTCGCCAAGCCCGAGGGCCTGGAGGAGAGCGACCACGAGTTCAACACCAAGATCGCCAAGGATGCCCTGATGATCGTCCGGATCCAGCCGGAGGACATCAAGGACAAGCGCGAGCTGGAGTGGTCGCACGAGGGCATCGTGGCCTTCTCCAAGATCTGCACCCACGTGGGCTGCCCGATCTCCCTGTACGAGCAGCAGACCCACCACGTCCTCTGCCCGTGCCACCAGTCCACCTTCGACCTCTCCGACGGCGCCCGCGTCATCTTCGGCCCGGCCGGCCACGCCCTTCCGCAGCTGCGGATCGGCGTCAACGACGAGGGCTTCCTCGAGGCGCTCGGCGACTTCCCCGAGCCCGTCGGCCCTGCATTCTGGGAGCGCGGATGAGCACCACGACCGCAACAGACAGCAAGCGGAAGGCACCCGCCGGCGAGCGGGTGGCCGACTGGGCCGACGGCCGGCTGGGGATCTACGGGTTGGCCAAGGCCAACATGCGGAAGATCTTCCCGGACCACTGGTCCTTCATGCTGGGTGAGATCTGCCTCTACAGCTTCCTGATCATCATCCTCACGGGTGTGTATCTGACGCTGTTCTTCCACCCGAGCATGAACGAGATCGAGTACCACGGCTCGTACGTGCCGATGCAGGGCATCCGCATGACCGAGGCGTACGCCTCGACGCTGGACATCAGCTTCGACGTCCGCGGTGGTCTGCTCATCCGGCAGATCCACCACTGGGCCGCGCTGATCTTCCTCGCGGGCATGTTCGTGCACATGATGCGCGTCTTCTTCACCGGCGCGTTCCGCAAGCCGCGTGAGATCAACTGGCTGTTCGGCTTCCTGCTGTTCGTCCTGGGCATGTTCACCGGCTTCACCGGTTACTCGCTCCCGGACGACCTGCTCTCCGGCACCGGTGTCCGCTTCACGCAGGGCGCGATCCTCGCCACGCCGATCGTCGGCACGTACATCTCGATGTTCCTGTTCGGCGGCGAGTTCCCCGGCCACGACATGGTGTCCCGGTTCTACTCGATCCACATCCTGCTGCTGCCGGGCATCATGCTCGGCCTCGTGGTGGCGCACCTGATCCTGGTCTTCTACCACAAGCACACGCAGTTCCCCGGCCCCGGCCGGACGAACAAGAACGTCGTCGGCATGCCGCTGCTGCCGGTGTACATGGCCAAGGCCGGAGGCTTCTTCTTCCTGGTCTTCGGTGTCATTGCGATGATCTCGGCCCTGTTCACGATCAACCCGATCTGGACCATGGGCCCGTACCGGCCGGACCAGGTGTCCACCGGCGCCCAGCCCGACTGGTACATGGGCTTCGCCGAGGGCCTCGTCCGCGTCATGCCGGGCTGGGAGATCAACCTGTGGGGCCACACGCTGGTCCTGGGCGTCTTCATCCCGCTGGTCCTCTTCGGCGTGATGCTCGTGGCGATCGCGGTCTACCCGTTCATCGAGTCGTGGATCACCGGGGACAAGCGGGAGCACCACCTGCTCGACCGGCCCCGCAACGCGCCCACCCGGACCGCTCTGGGTGTCGCCTGGGTCACCGCGTACATGATCATGCTGATCGGTGGTGGCAACGACATCTTCGCCACCCACTTCCACCTGTCGATCAACGCCATCACCTGGTTCGTCCGGATCTTCTTCTTCGTCGGCCCGGTCATCGCGTTCATCGTCACCAAGCGGATCTGCCTCGGTCTCCAGCGGCGCGACAAGGACAAGGTGCTGCACGGACGTGAGTCCGGCATCATCAAGCGCCTGCCGCACGGTGAGTTCGTCGAGATCCACGAGCCCCTCAGCCAGGCCCAGATGCACGCGCTCACCGCGCACGAGCAGTACGAGCCGGCCGAGATCGGCCCGACGGTCGACGAGAACGGCGTCGAGCGCAAGCCGTCGCTCGGGCAGAAGCTCCGCGCGAAGCTCAGCAAGGGCTACTTCGGCGAGGGGAACCAGATCCCCAAGGCCACGCCCGAGGAGTACAAGGAGATCAGCAGCGGCCACGGCCACCACTGATCACCTTCCCCCCCGGGGCATCGCCCCCGGGGGACCCCCAGAAGGTCGCCACGGCAGGAGCCCCGTCCATTCGCTGGACGGGGCTCTTTGCCGTGCCCCGGGATGGATAGGGTGGTGGTCATCCCTGTACGCCCCGTACTCCGCGTACGTACGACACCAGGAGCGACCATGAGCGCTGTGAACCCCGCTGGAGGCGACACCGCGGCGGGCCGCTCGTGGCCCGACGTCCTGAACGCCCTGCTGGAGGGGCGCGACCAGAGCGCCGACGCCACGGCGTGGGCGATGGACCGGATCATGCGGGGCGAGGCGACCGACGCCCAGATCGCCGGTTTCGCGGTCGCGCTGCGCGCCAAGGGGGAGACGGTCGAGGAGATCACCGGCCTCGTCCGCGCCATGTACGCGCACGCCAACCTCATCGAGGTGCCCGGCCCGTCCGTCGACCTCGTCGGCACCGGCGGCGACGGCGCCAAGACCGTCAACATCTCCACCATGGCCGCGATCGTCGTCGCCGGTACCGGCGCCAAGGTCGTCAAGCACGGCAACCGTGCCGCGTCCTCCGCCTCCGGCTCCTCCGACGTGCTGGAGAAGCTCGGCGTCAACCTGGACCTGACGCCCCGGAGGGTCGCGGAGGTCGCGGAGGAGGCCGGCATCACCTTCTGCTTCGCGGTGAAGTTCCACCCGGCGCTGCGCCATGTGGCGGCGGCCCGCAAGGAGCTGGGCATCCGGACGACGTTCAACTTCCTCGGCCCGCTCACCAATCCGGCGCGCGTGAAGGCCCAGGCGACCGGCGTCGCCGACGCCCGGATGGCCCCGATCATGGCCGGGGTGCTGGCCGAGCGCGGCTCATCCGCCCTGGTGTTCCGCGGCGACGACGGCCTGGACGAGCTGACGACCACGGCCACCTCCAAGGTGTGGGTCGTCCGTGACGGCGCGGTGCGCGAGGAGACCTTCGACCCGCGCGACGTGGGCATCGACCTGGTGCCCGTCGAGGCGCTGCGCGGCGCGGACGCCTCGTACAACGCGGACGTGGCACGCCGGCTGCTGGGCGGCGAGACCGGCCCCGTCCGGGACGCGGTGCTGCTCAACGCGGCGGCGGCCCTCGTGGCCCTGGAGCCGTCGGACGCGCCGCTGACCGAGCGGATCCGGGCGGGCATCACCCGGGCGGCCGAAGCGGTCGACTCGGGCGCGGCGCGCGCGGCGCTGGACCGCTGGGTGGCGGCGAGCAACGCGTAGCGCACCTTCGGCGCGTGACCGCCCGTAGGGCGGCGCCCGTGACGTGGCGGGCCTGCTCCGGGGGCGTCCGGCCGGTGCCGGCGGCGGTACGGCACCGGCCGTGCGTCCCCGCGCGGTGTGGACCGCGCGGCGCCCTCGGCACGGGGGACACCGGCCGGACAGGCCACCCGTCGGGACGTCCGGGATCCGGACACGGGTTGCGCTCGGGCGATCACGTGCCTTAACTTCTCGGCAGGTCATGAGTGACAGCGACTACGGCCCCGGCCCGCTGTCCGGCAACCCTCCGTCCGTGGCGGGGTGCCCCGGGTGAAGACCAGGCCGCAGGCGGCGAAGCCTGTGGCAAGCGCGGACCCCTGCACACCCTGGGGTCCTGGTCCTCAAGGGAGCAGTCTCGTGAGCAAGCGAATGCGATAGGGCGTATCGCCCCTTCTTCGGTACCCCTTTTCCCCTCCGCCGCGCCGCACCCGTGTGCGTCGAAGCGACGGATTCGCCTGCCCTGTACGGGAGTTCGCCATGTCTGTCACCACCGTTGCCGCCGACCAGTCCGTTTGTTCCCCGCTGCCCGTTCTGGGACGGGATGTCACCGTGCCGCTCGTCACCGGGGGCGAGGTCACGTACGCCGCGCTCGACTACGCCGCCAGCGCGCCGGCCCTCCAGCGGGTGTGGGACGACGTGGCCGCCTACGCGCCGTACTACGGCAGCGTGCACCGGGGGGCCGGGTACCTGTCGCAACTGTCGACCGACCTGTTCGAGAACAGCCGGGTCGCGGTGGCGGAGTTCCTGGACTGCCGCGAGGGCGACCAGGTGGTGTTCACCCGGTCGACCACCGACTCGCTGAACCTGCTGGCCGCCGCCCTGCCCGCCGACTGCCAGGTCTTCGTCTTCGAGACCGAGCACCACGCCTCGCTGCTGCCCTGGAGGGACGCGCAGGTCACGTACCTCAACGCGCCCCGTACGCCGGCACAGGCGGTCCAGACGCTGGAGCGGGCGCTCGCCGACCGTGACCCCTACGGCCCCGCCCTGGTCTGCGTGACCGGCGCGTCCAACGTCACCGGCGAGCTGTGGCCCGTGCGCGAGCTGGCCGCCGCCGCCCACGCCCACGGCGCCCGCATCGTCCTGGACGCCGCCCAGCTGGCGCCCCACCACCCGGTCTCGGTGCGCGAACTGGACGTCGACTGGGTGGCGTTCTCCGGGCACAAGCTCTACGCCCCGTTCGGCTCCGGCGTCCTCGCCGGCCGCGCCGACTGGCTGCGCGACGCCGAACCGTACCTGGCCGGCGGCGGCGCCTCCCGCAAGGTCGCGCGGCGCGCCGACGGCGGGGTGGACGTCGAATGGCACACCACCGCCGCCCGCCACGAGGCCGGCTCGCCCAACGTCATCGGCGTGTACGCCATCGCCTCCGCCTGCAAGGCGCTCACCGAAGCCGGGTTCGACACCCTGGTCGCCCGCGAGCAGTACCTGATCGGCAAGGTCCGCGAGGGGCTCGCCGAGGTGCCCGAGGTGAAGGTGCTGTCGCTGTTCGGCGACGAATCCCCCTCGCCTTCGGCTGGGGGGACCCCCACCCGCGTCGGCGTCATCTCGTTCGTGGTCCAGGGGTGGAACAGTTCGCACTTCGCGGCGGCGCTGTCGGCCGAGTACGGCATCGGCGTCCGCGACGGGCTGTTCTGCGCCCACCCGCTGGTGCGCACCCTGCTCGGCAGCGATCCCCAGGACGTCGGCGAGTGCGGCGCCCCCGACGGCGGGACCACCTCCCTCAACGCCATCCGCGTCAGCTTCGGGGCGGGGACGCCGGACGAGCACGTCGACCGGTTCGTTCGGGCCGTGAAGGAGCTCGTACGGGACGGGGCGCGGTGGAACTACCGTACGGAGGACGGGCGTTGTGTGCCCGACCGCGGCTGACCATCCGGGTGCCCACCAGGACCGTGCGCAGGGCCCGCTCGGCGGCGTCCGCGAGCAGCTCGGCCGCACGGTCCAGGGCGTCCGCCAGCGGTAGGGGTCCGGGCACGATCGACTCGTAGGCGTCGAGCCCCGCCTCCCGGGCCCCGTCGCCGAGCGTCCCCGCCAGCGCGAGCAGCGGGACGCCCGCCTCCCGCGCCCGGCGGGCCACCTCGCCGGGAACCTTGCCCCGCACGGTCTGGGCGTCCAGGGCGCCCTCGCCGGTGATCACCAGGTCGGCGTGGCCCAGCCGGGTGCCGAGGTCCAGCCCGTCGAGGAGCACCTCGAAGCGGGGGAGCAGCCGGGCGCCCACCGCCGCGAGCCCCGCTCCCAGCCCGCCCGACGCCCCGGTGCCGGGCGCGCACCGCAGGTCCAGGTCCGGGGCGAACGCCGTCGTCAGCGCGGCCGCCCAGCGCTCCAGCGCCGCCGACAACTCCTCGCACTGCGCCGGGGTCGCGCCCTTCTGGGGGCCGAAGACCCGGGCCACGCCCCGCTCGCCGCACAGCACGTTGTACGGGTTGCACGCCACCAGCAGCTCGGCCTGTGTCAGTCGCGGGTCGATCCGGCTCGTATCGACGGACGTCAGCCGGGCCAACGATGCGCCCCCGTACGGTAGTTCGCATCCGTCCGCGTCCAGCAGCCGGACGCCCAGCGCCTGGAGCGCGCCCGCGCCGCCGTCCGACGTACCCGAGTCGCCGCAGCCGACCAGGACGCGCCGGGCGCCCGCGTCCAGGGCGGCGAGGATCAGCTCACCGACTCCGTACGTCGTCGTGGCGCCCGGGTCGCGGCGGGCCGGCGACACCAGGGCCAGCCCGGCGACGGCGGCCATCTCCACGACCGCCGACCCGTCCCCGAGGAGCGCGAAGTGACTGTCGACCGGCTCGCCCAGCGGCCCGGTCGCGGTCCACGGCACAAGGCGTCCGCCCGTCGCCGCGGCCAGTGCCTCCGCCGTACCCTCGCCCCCGTCGACCAGGGGAATCAGGTCCAGCTCGGCTTCCGGAAGGACCCGCAGCACCCCTTCGGCGATGGCCTCGGCGGCCTGCCGCGCGGACAGGGACTCCTTGAAACCGCTGGGTGCGACGGCGATGCGGTACGAGTGACTCATGGGTGGGCCTCCAGGAGGACGGGCACGCCGAGCAGCGGCCAGACGGTCAGGGCGAACAGCAGGACCAGGCCCGCCGTGAGCGGGGCGAGCACCGCCGACAGGCGCAGCAGGTCACGCGGGGTGTAGGTGGGCACGCCGTCGGGGACGTCGGAGAACAGGGCGACCGGCTTCGCCGACGCGGGCAGCGTGTGGCAGAACCCCGCCGCCGCGGTCGAGGCGAGGGCGGCGGCGACCGGGTTGACCCCCGCCGCGGCCGCCGCCACGACCACCAGCGGGACGAGCACCGACGAGCGCGCCGAGCGGGACTGGAGGACCAGGTGCGCCGCCGTGCTGACCGCCACCACGACGGTGAGGAACAGCCAGGGCGGCGCGTGCACCGGCAACCCCGCCACCAGCCACTTCGCCGCACCCGAGTCGGCGAGCGCCACACCCATCGCCATCGTCGCCGCCATGAACAGCAGCAGCGGCCACGGCACGGTTTTCAAACCGTCCTTGAGCCGTACCGTGCCCAGCGCCGGTGACGCAGCGACCACCGCGCCGATCAGCGCGACCACGGCCGGGGACACCCGGTGCAGAGGCTCGCTGCACCACAGCACCACCACCGTGGCCATCAGCAGCGCGCAGCGCGACTCGGCGGTGGACAGCGGTCCCGTGACGGGGGTGGCGGAGTGCGCCTCGATGTCGGCCGGGGTGATGTGCACCGGGCCGCGCCGGTCGGCCCGCGAGGTGGTGGTGAACAGGACTGCTTCGGCGGCCAGATGGGACGACACGATCGCGAGCGGCAGGCCCAGCAGCAGCCACTGGACGAACCCGAGCCGTTGGCCGGTCTGCTCCCACAGCACATTGACCGTGATCAGATGCGCCCCGGCGCCGATCAGCGTCGCGACGGCGGACAGCAGCACCACCGTCGGGAACAGCAGCGCCAGCATCACCACGAGCCGCTCACGGCCCGCCAGGACCTTGGCCAGCGCCAGGAAGACGGGCAGTGCGAGCGCGGCCCGGCCCGAGGTGGCCGGGACGGCGAACGAGGTGACGACGAGCGCGGCGGTGGTCAGGTGGACCAGTTGGCGCACCGTACGGGCGCCGCTGACCAGGAACGCCGCCGCCCGGCCCGCCAGCCCCGTCCGGGTGACCGCGGCCGCCAGGACGAACGCGCAGATCAGCAGCCAGATCGTCTCGTCGCCGAGGGTGGCGAAGAGGGTCTGACTGCTGATCACACCCGTCGACGTGAGCGCCAGACCGGCGCCCAGCGCGATGTAGGTGTCGTCCACGGGGGTCGCGATCCAGGCGACGGTGGCGAGCACGAAGACGGCCAGGGTGAGGCGGCCGTCGGCGCCGAGACCGGGGAACAGGGACGGCATGGCCAGCAGCGCGCACAGACCGAGCGCGCCGCCGAACCATGCCGACCGGCTGGGGGAGAGGGTCACGGTGATCAGTCTCGGTACGCGCCGTGAGTCCTCAATGAGCGCTTTGTTAAGGGAATTTCATGGAACGGGGCGCTTTACGGCATCCGGTAGCCCATTCCGCGCACCGTCTCCAGCCGCCGTGCGCCCAGCTTCTTCCGCAGCGCCCGCACGTACACGTCCACGATGTTCGAGCCGGGATCGAAGTCGTACCCCCATACGTGGGACAGGATCTGCTCCCGTGACAGCACCTGCCCGGGGTGGCGGAGGAACAGCTCCAGCAGCACGAACTCACGGGCCGTCAGGTCGACCAGCCGGTCCTCGGCACGGGCCCGGCGCGTACGGAGGTCCAGGCTGAGGTCGCCGCTGCGCAGCACCGTCACCTCGGGCGCGCGGGCGGCGGTGCGCAGCCGGAGGCGTACCCGGGCCAGCAGTTCCTCGAAGCGGAAGGGTTTGGTCATCCAGTCGTCCGCGCCGCCCTCCAGGCCGGCCACCGTGTCGCGCACCGAGTCACGGGCGGTCAGCACGATCACCGGAAGCGTCACCCGGGCCTCGCGCAGCTCACGCAGCACGGTGAAGCCGTCCCGTCCCGGCAGGCCGATGTCCAGCACCATCAGATCGAAGCCGCCGGTGACCGCGTAGTGCAGGGCGGTGTCGCCGTCGGCGGCCACCGTGGTGGTGAAGGCGTTGGCGCGCAGGCCCTTCTCGACGAAGGAGGCGATCCGCTCCTCGTCCTCGGCGATCAGAATCCGGTTCACTCGTCTTCCTCCAGTACGAGTACGAAGGTGGCTCCGCCGCCCTCGGTACGGCGCAGCTCCACACGGCCGCGGTGGCCCTCGGCGATGGCCTTCACGATGGACAGCCCGAGCCCGGCGCCGCCGCCCGCGCGGGTGCCGCGGCGGTCCGTACCGCGCCGGAACCGTTCGAAGATCACGGCGGCGTCCTCGGCCTGCACCCCGGGCCCGGTGTCGGCGACGTACAGCTCGATCCGGCCGTCGACCTCGCGCGAGCCGATCCCTATCCGCTGGCCGGGGACGGTGTGCTGGACGGCGTTCTGCGCCAGCTGGACCATCGCCTGGGTGATGCGCTGCGGGTCCAGCTCGGCCTCCCGGTCGGCGACCCCGTCCAGGACCCACTCGCGCTCGCCCAGGGCCCGCGCCTTCACGAACACGTCGGCGGTCAGCTCGCCCAGCTGGACCGGCTCGGGCGTGACGAAGTCGGGGCGCTCGGCCTTGGCGAGGAGGAGCAGGTCCTCGACGATCCGGCTCATCCGGTCGAGCTCGTCGGTGACCAGCCGGATCGTCTCCGCCTGCTCGGCCGGGTCGTCGCCCATCAGCTCCAGGTGGCCGCGGACGATCGTGATGGGTGTCCGCAGTTCGTGCCCGGCGTCGTCCACGAACTGGCGCTGCGCCGCGAACGCCCGCTCCAGCCGGTCCAGCATGGCGTTGAACGTCTCGGCGAGCAACGCGATGTCGTCGCGGCCCTGGACCGGGATGCGCCGGGTCAGGTCCTGCTCGGTGAGCTGTGCGGCGGCCCGGCGGACCAGGCGTACGGGGGCGAGGATGCGGCCCGCGACGGCCCAGCCGATGCCGGTCGTCATCAGCAGGGCGACCCCGGAGATGGCGAGCTGGGTGCGGAACGCCTCGGCGGCGATGGCCTGCTCGTGGTCGGCGTGGAACGCCACGACGAACGCCCCCGGCGCGGCGTTCCCCGCCGGGATGATGGGCACCTTGGCCCACCGCACCTCGCCCTGCGGGCGGTCCAGGGTGCCGGAGCGGGCGGGGGAGGCGAAGATCCGGGCGAGCGCGTCGCGGTCGCGGTGCAGGGCGGCGCCGGTGGTGTCGCGGGGCTGCCGCAGCACGGCCGGGACACCGCCGGCGCCTCGGGTCAGGCCCAGGAGCTCCTCGTCCGGGTCGGAGTACTGGCGCTGGAGGAACACCTCCAGCAGCCGGCGCGGCTCGGTGAACGCGGCGCCGGTTTCGGGGTCCACGCCCTGGTCGACGAAGTTGGCGAACTCGCGGGTCTCCTGCGTGAGCAGCTGGCTGATCCGGTGGTCGACGTCGCGCAGCAGGATGGACCGGGTCGTCATCGCGACCGCGACCAGTGCCACGGCCATCACCAGCAACAGCCAGAGCAGGATCCGTACGCGGGCGGAGACGCGGCGGTCAGCTGTCGTCACCGAAGTCGTCACCGAGGTCGTGACCGAGGTCGTCATCGTCGTCGTCCCCCGCGGTGGCCGGCGGCCCCGGCACGACGCTGTCGGTGGGCGTGGTCCGCGCCGGGGGAGTGCCGCCCGGCGTGCCGCTGCGCGTCGTCGCACTGGGTACGGGCACGGCCGTGGGCGACCCGGTGGGTGCCGGCGTCGTCACGGCCTCCGGTGTCCTGCTCGGCCCCGGTGTCCTGCTCGGCCCCGTGCTCCCGGCCGGGCGGGGGGTGGTCGTGCCCAGCTCCACCTCGGGCGGCACCTTGGGCGCCTCGGACGTATCGGTCAGCGTGTAGCTGGTCGCGGCGATGCCGAGCGGGATGGCGACGACCGCGGCGAGCGTCACCATGCGATGGGTGAAGGCCATGCCCCCATCCTGGGCGCGGGCCGGCCACGCCTGAATGAGCGCCGGATGAAGGCTCCTTCATAAACGGCACGGGTTCCCTCACGCGGCCCCGACGGCACCGTCGACGCCCCGGTGCCCCGGCGCCCCGTGCGCCTCCGTACCAGACGTCATTCGTCCGGGTGATGCCCGGCCGGGTGCGGGCGACCGGGCGTGGCCCGCCGCGGAACGCGGCCCACCGGGAGGTGTTACGCGTCGAGGCCGATCGCGAACGCCGCCTCGAGGTCGTGCTGGGAGTACGTACGGAACGCCACGTGCGTGTCCGTCGCCTCGACGCCCGGGATCTTGCTGATCCGGCCGGGGATGACGTCCGCCAGGTCGTCGTGCTTGGCCACGCGGACCATCGCGATGAGGTCGTACGTACCCGTGACGGAGAAGACCTCGCTGACGCTGTCCAGCGCGGCGATCGACTCGGCGATCTCGGGGATGCGGTCCACGCTGGTCTTGATGAGCACGATCGCGGTGATCACGGCTGTCCTTCTCCCTCGGTGGCCGCTGGGTGGGCCTTCACTCTAGCCCCCCGGCCGAACCGCACCCACGCGTAGAGGAAGCCCAGGCAGAAGCCCACCACGTGCGCCAGGTAGGCCACGCCCGGGCCGCTGTCCGCGCCGCGGGCGGCCAGCCACTGCAGGACGAACCAGAAGATCAGCACGATCCAGGCGGGGAACCGCAGCGGCAGGAAGAAGAGGAACGGGAAGAGGCTGGTGACCCGCGCCCGCGGGAAGAGGTGGAGGAAGGCGCCCAGCACCCCCGAGATCGCCCCCGACGCCCCCACCAGGGTCTGGTCCGAGTCCGCGTGGGCCGCCGCGTACCCGAGGAGGGCGAGGCAGCCGGAACCGGCGTAGAACAGGGCGTACTCCAGGTGCCCCATCCGCTCCTCCGTCATCGCCCCGAAGACGTAGAGGAAGAGCATGTTGCCGAGCAGGTGCAGCCAACTGCCGCTGACGAACAGGGCGGTCATCGGCGTGAGCAGCGCGTGCGCGGAGCCGCTCAGCAGCTCGGTGGGGACGATGCCCCAGCGGCGGAAGTACGAGCTCTGGGCGGCGAGGAGCGCGTCGCCCGTGCCGTACGACGGGTTCAGACCGGACACCGGACTGAACAGGAAGATCAGGAAACAGGCGCCGATCACGGCGTACGTCACGGTCGGTCCGCGCCAAGCGATCATGGACAGATCATGACGTAAACGGAGGGAGCGGGACAGGGTGCCTCGCCGCGTACAGGGGTACCCGCGAGGCCGTAGGGTTACGGGACGTACACCCGCAGTTCGACGGCGCACCGCGGCTCCCGCACCCGGCACCATGGAAGAGGACGGAACGATGACGACGGTTCCCCTGCCGACCGCGACGACCCGCTGGCGCTGCACGCTCTGCGGCAATCTGACGCGCTTCGACGTCACACGGTCGTCCAAGGTCGTGGAGTACGTCCATCTGGACCTCGCGGGTGAGCCCACGGTGGAGGAGCGCGAGGTGGTCAGTGAGACCATCGAGTCGGTCCGCTGCCGCTGGTGCAACGCGGTGGACCAGATCGAGCTGGTGGACAGGCCGGGCTCCGCTTCCTGAGGGACCGGGAGCGGCCCGGCGGGCCTGGACGGACGGGTAGTGGGGTGACGAATCGTGGAGCAGCCCGACAGCGGCGCTGAGCCGGCCGGTGCGGCCGGTGACGCCGCGGAGGCGCTCGACCGCCCGCTGCCGGAGGGGGTGCGGCGCCGCGTCGTCGCGCTCGTCTCGGACGCCTTCGGCGGCCTGACGGTCGCGGAACTGCCCGCTCAGCTGCGGCAGTACGCCAGGTTCACCCCGTCCCGGCGGGCCAAGTTCGCCGGCAACGCGATGGCGGCCGCCCTGGAGGGCGACCCGCTGTTCCGGCAGCGGATCGGCGAGCGCCTCAAGGACGGCCAGCCCGAGCTGGCCCGCGCGGTCGAGTCCGGCTCGCCCCCGGCCGCCGCCGACCCCGTGGACGTCGCCGCGGCGGCCTATGTGCTGCGCCCGGCCGGCTGGGTCAAGCTGGTCGCCGCCGCCGGCGAGGAGGCCCAGCGGGCCGACGCCGAACGCGCCGACGAGGCCGGCCGGCGGGAGCTGGAGCGGTTGCGTGCCGAGCTGGCCGAGGCCCGCGCGCACACGAAGGCCGAGACCGAGCGGCTGCGCACGGAACTGGACGTGGCGCGCAAGGAAGCGGAATCGCTTCAGCGCAAGCTGCGCAGCGCCCAGAGCGACGTGAAGCGCGGCGAGGCCGCCCTTCGCCGCAGCCAGGCCGACATCGACACCGTCCGCGCCGAGGCGGCCGCCCAGGTCTCCGCCGCGGAGAGCGAGACGCGCCGCCTCAAGGCCCGCCTGAGTGAGGCGGAGGCCGCGCTGGAGGCGAGCCGCCGGGCAGCCCGCGAGGGCCGCTCCGTGGAGGACATGCGGCTGCGGCTGCTGCTGGACACCGTCCTGGAGTCCGCCCAGGGGCTGCGCCGCGAGCTTGCCCTGCCGCCCGTCTCCGTGCACCCCGCCGACACCGTGGACGCGGTGGAGCCGGGCCGGATGTCGCCCAAGGACATCGCGGCCCGTGCCCTGTCCGAGACGGACCCGGCGTTGCTGGACCAGCTGCTGGCGCTGCCTCAGGCGCATTTGGTCGTGGACGGCTACAACGTCACCAAGACCGGCTATCCGACCATGCCGCTGGAGAAGCAGCGGCTGCGGCTGCTCGGTGGCCTGTCGGCGCTCGCCGCCCGCACGGGAGCCGAGGTCACCTGTGTCTTCGACGGCGCGGAACTGGCCGCCCCGGTGCTGCTCGCCCCGCCGCGCGGGGTGCGGGTGCTGTTCTCCAAGCCGGGCGTGACGGCGGACGAGCTGATCCGCCAGCTGGTACGGGCGGAGCCGCCGGGCCGACCCGTCGTCGTGGTCTCCACCGACCGGGAAGTCGCCGACGGCGTCGCGAAGTCCGGCGCGCGGCCCGTCGCGTCCGCCTTGTTGCTGAAGCGGCTTTCGCGCGTCTCGTAACCCGTGGGCCCAATGCCCGATTTCGGGAAACGTACCGTCAAGTGCCCATGACTCACCGTGGGCTGCGTGTAAAGAATGTGGCTCCTGAGCGAGATTTTTCGCATGAGGATTTGAACTGATCACAAGATGGTCACTAGGGTCTGGCCACGAACCTCCGCGCAGGTGATCACTCATCGGGAGTGACAGCGGAGGAACCGCCTAATTCCGTGCAGTTCGGCCTGTTTCGCGGGGGAGCCGGACATGACGCGCGGAGCCGGGGCCCCGACCCCTGAGCCCGGCAGGCGGCAGCATGAGGAAGAAGGAGCTCGCCTCCGTGGCGTCCCACCGTCGTCCCAAGCAGCCCAGCCGCGCCCGTGTGACCGTGCTCACTGCGACCGCCGCCGCTGCCGTCGCCCTGTCCTCCCAGGCTGCTCAGGCAGATCCCAAGCCGAGCAAGAGCGAGGTCAAGGCCAAGGTCGACAAGCTCCACCACGAGGCCGAGGCCGCCACCGAGCAGTACAACCTCGCCGACGAGCAGCGCGGCAAGCTCCAGAAGGAGGTCGACGCCCTCCAGGACAAGGTCGCGCGCGGCCAGCAGGAGCTCAACGAGCTGCGCAACAGCCTCGGTTCGGTGGCCACCGCCCAGTACCGCTCCGGCGGCATGGACCCCTCCCTCCAGCTCCTGCTCTCCTCCGACCCGGACAGCTACCTCGACAAGGCGTCCGCCGTCGACGCCATCAGCGCCAAGCAGGCCGAGGCCCTGGAGACCATCCAGGCCAAGCAGCGCACCCTGGCGCAGCAGCGCGCCGAGGCCACCACGAAGCTCGCCGGCCTCGAGGACGTACGCAAGACGCTCGCCGAGAAGAAGAAGTCGTACCAGGGCAAACTCGCCGAGGCACAGAAGCTGCTCAACACCCTGACCGCCGAAGAGCGGGCGAAGATGCAGGAGGAGGAGCAGCGCGCCAGCCGCGAGGCCGGCGAGCGCGTCGAACTCGGCAACGAGGTCCCCGCCTCCCAGCGCGGCGCCGCCGCCCTCGCCGCCGCCGACACCCAGGTCGGCAAGCCGTACATCTCCGGCGCGGAGGGCCCCAACGCCTACGACTGCTCGGGCCTGACCCAGTGGGCGTACCGCCAGGCCGGCGTGAGCATCACCCGCACCACCTTCACCCAGCACAACGACGGTGTGAAGATCGGCCGCAGCCAGCTCAAGCCCGGCGACCTGGTCTTCTTCAACAACCTCGCGCACGTGGGCCTGTACGCGGGCAACGGCCAGGTGCTGCACGCCCCGAAGCCCGGCACCTTCGTCCGCTACGAGTCGATGGAATGGCTCGGCGACTTCCAGTTCGGCGTACGCATCTGACGTTGCGCGTACGCAACCTTCGCGCGTACCCGTCTGTGTCGCGCGTGCGCGTCTGACGCGCCCGAACCGCGCCCCCGATCGGGTGGTTTACCGCCCTCCAAGCTGACGCCCCGCCCCGCCGGTGACCTTGTGGTCTCGGGCGGGGCGCCGTTGTTCGACGCCCGTACGGTCGCTGGCCGCCGGGTAGTCGCCCGGCTACTGTCTGGCGCGCAACAGCCTGCAACAGACCGCACAGCCGTACGTCAGCGGAAGGGAGCGCGGTACGTGGCGTCCCATCGCCGATCCTCGTCCTCGTCGTCCTCGGGGTTCTCCCGGAGCGCGAAGGTCACTGTCCTCTCCGCCGCGGCGGCCACCGCCGCCGCGTTCGGCACCGCCCCGGCGAGCGCCGACCCCGGCACCCCGGCGGAGACCACGCGCGCCAAGGTCGACCGGCTCTACGAGGAGGCGGAGAAGGCCACCGAGGGCTTCAACAAGGCGGACGAGCGCGCCGACGCGCTCCGCGAGCAGGTGTCCCAGGTGCAGGAGAGCGTGGCGCGCGGCCAGGAGCGGATCAACCGGATGCGCGGCGCGCTGGGCGTCGTGGCGGGCGCCCAGTACCGCTCGGGCGGCATGGACCCGGCACTCGCGCTGCTGCTCTCCGAGGACCCCGACAGCTACCTCGACAAGGCCGCGGCCCTCGACCGGATCAGCGAGCGGCAGGCGAGCGCCCTGACCGAACTCCGGCGCGCCCAGCGCGATCTGGCGCAGCAGCGCGCCGAAGCCGGCCGGATGCTCGCCGAACTGGAGCGCAGCCGGGCCGCCGTGGCCCTCCACAAGCGCACGGTCGAGCGCAAGCTCGCCGAGGCGCGGGCACTGCTCAACTCCCTCCCGTCCGGCGAGCGCGACGACTTCGACCGGGCCTCCCGCTCCGGCCGCGACGAACTGCCCCCGCTCGGTGGCGAGGCCGTGTCGGGCCGGGCGGCCGCCGCGGTGGCCGCCGCCCGCTCCGCCGTCGGCAAGCCGTACGTGTGGGGCGCCAACGGCCCCTCCGGATTCGACTGCTCGGGTCTGATGCAGTGGTCGTACGCACAGGCGGGCGTCGGCCTCCCGCGCACCTCGCAGGCCCAGCGCAACGCCGGACGGCACGTCCCGCTGTCCGAGGCGCGCCCCGGAGACCTGGTGACGTACCGGGACGACGCCAGCCATGTCGGGATGTACATGGGCAACGGCCAGGTGGTGCACGCCCCCTACCCCGGCGCGCCCGTGCGCTACGACCCGGTGGGCATGATGCCCGTCTCGGCGGTCACGCGGGTCTGACGGCGGCAGCGGCCCTAGGATCGGGAGGATGCGGGTCCGGAGGCGTGCGGCAGGGGCGGTGCTCGGCCTGCTCCTGCTCATCGGCGGGTGTGCGGCTCCCGCGCCGTCGCCCGCGCCCGACACGGCCGCTTTCCAGGCGGCGGCCGACCGGCGGGCAGCGGCGGTACGGGCCGGCGACCTGGCCGATGTGCCGCTCGGATCCTGGTCGTACCGGGTGACGGACGTCCGGCGGGACGGCGACGACCGGGCCACCGCGCGGGCCGAACTGCGCTACCGCCTCGCCGGGTACGACAGCGGCGTCGTCACCGGCGAACGGGCGCTGAAGCTCGCGCGCCGGGACGGGCGCTGGACCGTGACGTCCGACCGGCCCGCGCGGGGCGCCGCCCAGCAGCTCTGGGAGCAGGGCGACGTCGACGTCGTACGGGGGAAGAAGAGCCTGGTCCTGGGCGTCGGGCAGGACGCGGCGCGGCTGCGCTCCGTCGCGGCGGCCGCGGACCGGGCGGTGCCCGCGGTGTCGGCCGCCTGGCCCGAGGGGCTGTGGTCGCGGCGCGTGGTGGTGTTCGTGCCGGCCTCGCTGAAGGAGATGGGCGCGCTGCTGGGGGAGCCGGCGGCGGGGTACCGGGGGATCGCGGCGGTCACGACGGGCCGGGTGGGCGGCGGGCCGGACGGCCCGGCGGACCGGGTGATCGTCAACCCCGAGGCGTACGCGGTGCTCGGCGAGTTCGGGCAGCGCTTCGTGCTCGCCCACGAGACGACCCACGTGGCCACCCGGGCGCACACCTCCGCCGACACGCCGCTGTGGCTCTCCGAGGGCTTCGCCGACTGGGTCGCCTACCGCGGCACGTCCCGCGCACCCGCCCAGGCGGCGCCCGAGCTGCGGGACGCCGTCCGCGCGGGCCGCACCCCGGTCGCCCTGCCGGCGGACGGCGACTTCTCCTTCGCGGCCGACGCGGAGGCCCTGGCCCGCGCCTACGAGGGCGGCTGGCTCGCCTGCGAGCTGATCGCCGACCGGTGGGGCGAGGCGAAGCTGCGGGCCCTCTACCGGGCGGCAGGGGCGCGCGGAGCGGAGCGCGCCCTGGGCGAGGTGCTGGCGACGACCCCGGAGGCGTTCACCGCACAGTGGCGGGGTCACCTGCGGGAGCGGCTGGGGTGACGTCCTGCCGGCGCGGCTCGGCGGTCTGTGCCGGCACCGTCGCATGCTCCTGGCGCAGGCGCGGCTCGGTGACCGTCTGGCGCCACAGCTCCCGGCACGCGGTGAGCGTGGCGGCGACGAGGAGCCCGTTGCGTACCGTCAGCAGCACGATGCCCCACAGGTCGCTGTGCACGACGTGCGTGAACCAGATCGGGAACTCCAGCATCGTCACGCCCGTCGCCACCAGCACCATCTTCGCCGCCCGGGTCATCCGGCTGGCCCGGAAGACCAGGCACACCGCCGCCAGCCCGACCAGCCAGATCAGGTACTGGGGGCTGATCACCCGGCTCGTGGTGGTGAACAGCAGCACGGCCGCGAACGCCGCGTCGGGAAGCGTCGTCGAGCCGAACGCGCGGGCCCGCAGCCGCCACACCAGCAGCCAGCCGAACGCCGCCACCGTCAGCGCGAGCGCGGCGCTGGAGACCACCGGCACGTACGGGCCGAGGAACTCGACGGAGCCGTAGTTCAGCAGCACCTGGCCCTCCCAGCCGAAGTTCCGCGCCACGTGGAAGACCAGCGAGCCCAGCGACTCCACCTCGGTGCCCCGGTCGCGCTGGAAGGTGAGGAACGCCAGCGCCCCCGGCATCGCCGCCGTGCAGGCCAGCAGCACCGCCGCCCCCGTGACCACGGCGGCCGTCCAGGAGCGGCGGGTGACACGGCCGCGCCGGGTGCCCGCGAGCAGCAGCACCGGCCAGACCTTCAGCAGCGCGCCGAAGCCCGCCAGCGCGCCCAGCACGCGCGGGTGCCGCACCCCGGCGAGCAGCGCGGCGACCGCGACGGCGGTGACCATCAGGTCGTAGCGCGCGTACGCGGTCGGGCCGAGCAGCGGCACGCCCGCGACCCACACCCAGGCGCCCGACAGGCACTTCCCGGGACGCCGCCCCGCGTACAGCAGCAGGCCGAAGACCAGCGCGTCGCAGGCGAGAACCAGGAGGAAGAAGGCGGAGGCGTACTCCAGGCCGGGCAGCAGGCCGGGGGAGAGGATGGCGAGCGCGGCGGCCGGCGGGTACTGCCAGGTGACGTCGTCCAGTGGGTAGGTGCCGGTGCGCAGCACGTCGTACCAGCCCTGGTAGATCACCGAGACGTCACTCGTGACGTCGGGCCCGGGCAGGACGAACACCTTGAAGACGCAGAGCAGCAGCAGCGTCCTGGTCACAAGCCATATGCCGACGACTGCCAGGGGGAGCCGGGTGCCGCTGGGGCCCTTCATGCAAACCTCGTCCGGGTGGGTGGGTGGTCTGGGGTCGGGTCGAGTGCGGGTCGTGGTGCCGGGCGGGACTGTGCGTGAGCGGTGGAGCGGCGCCGTTGGGTACTGTCGGCATGCGATGCACAAGACCTTGATCGTAACCAACGACTTTCCGCCCAGACCCGGCGGGATTCAGGCGTTTCTGCACAACATGGCGCTCAGACTCGATCCTGAACGGATCGTTGTCTACGCCTCCACGTGGAAGCGCGGCCCGGAGGGTGCCGAGGCAACCGCCTTGTTCGACGCCGAGCAGCCGTTCAAGGTTGTCCGGGACCGGACGACGATGCTGTTGCCCACGCCACGTGTGACCGGGCGGGCGGTCGGGCTGCTGCGCGAGCACGGCTGCGAGTCGGTGTGGTTCGGGGCGGCGGCCCCGCTCGGGCTGATGGCCCCGGCGCTGCGCCGGGCCGGCGCGAAGCGGCTGGTCGCGACGACGCACGGGCACGAGGCCGGGTGGGCGCAGCTGCCGGGGTCACGGCAGCTGCTGCGGCGGATCGGCGAGGGTACGGACACGATCACGTACCTCGGCGAGTACACGCGCTCACGCATCGCGGCGGCGCTGACGCCCGGGGCGGCCGGGCGGATGGTCCAGCTGCCGCCGGGGGTCGACGAGAAGACGTTCCACCCCGGCTCGGGCGGCGACGCGGTACGGGCACGGCTGGGCCTGGCGGACCGGCCGGTCGTCGTGTGCGTGTCGCGGCTGGTGCCGCGCAAGGGCCAGGACACGCTGATCAGGGCGATGCCCCGGGTGCTCGCGCGGGTGCCCGACGCGGTGCTCCTGATCGTCGGGGGCGGCCCGTACGAGAACGACCTGCGCCGCCTCGCCGGGGAGACCGGCGTGGCCGGATCGGTGCGGTTCACCGGCGCGGTGCCGTGGGAAGAGCTCCCCGCCCACTACGGGGCCGGTGACGTCTTCGCGATGCCCTGCCGTACGCGGCGGGGCGGGCTGGACGTCGAGGGCCTCGGCATCGTGTATCTGGAGGCCTCCGCGACCGGCCTCCCGGTCGTCGCGGGCGACTCCGGCGGCGCGCCGGACGCCGTCCTCGACGGGGAGACGGGGTGGGTGGTGCGGGGTGAGTCCCCGGCGGAGTCCGCCGACCGGATCGTCACCCTGCTGGAGGACCCGGAGCTGCGGCGGAGGATGGGCGAGCGGGGCCGGGCGTGGGTCGAGGAGAAGTGGCGCTGGGATTTGTTGGCGGAGAAGCTGAAGCACCTGCTCTGACGGTGCGCGGGCGCGCGCTGGGGTTGGGGGTGCCGCACTGGCGGTGAGGGCGCTGCGCTGATGTGGCGGATGCCGAACTGGTGCGGGCCGGTGCGCCGGCGGTGGGGGCGCTGCGCCGGCGGTGCGGGCCGGTGCGTTGTGGTGCGGGAGGTCTGCTCCCGGTGGGTGGGGGCGGGGCCCTCCGGGCTCGTCTCCTCGAGGCCGGCGGCCTGGGGTACGTCGGATCGGGAGCCCCACTGAAGCCGCCAACCTCTGCGGGGACGACCCTGCACGGCCCCACCCCGGCCGTTGCCGACCGGCGCGAAGCTGCCGCCCAGGGGGTGTGGGGGCGTCAGCCCCCACGTACACCGGTAGGAGCGCGGAGGATCAGGCGCGGTAGATGGCTTCGATCTCGTCCGCGAAGTCCTTCGCCACCACATTGCGCTTGAGCTTCAGCGACGGCGTGATGTGACCGGCCTCCTCCGTGAACTGGGAGGTGAGAACGCGGAACTTCCGCACCGATTCCGCCTTGGAGACCGCCGCGTTGCCGTCGTCCACGGCCCGCTGCACCTCCGCCAGCAGGTCCGGGTCCTCGCGCAGCGACGCCGCCGTCGAACCGGCCGGCTTGCCGTGCTCGGCGGCCCAGCGGCCGAGGAACTCCTCGTCGATGGTGACCAACGCGCCCACGAACGGGCGGCCGTCGCCCACCACCATGCACTCCGCGACCAGCGCGTGGCCGCGGATGCGGTCCTCGATCACCGCGGGAGCGACGTTCTTGCCGCCCGCGGTGACCAGGATCTCCTTCTTCCGGCCCGTGATGGCCAGGTAGCCGTCCTCGTCCAGCGTGCCGATGTCACCGGTGTGGAACCAGCCGTCGGCCAGCGCCTCGGCGGTCGCCGACTCGTTCTGCCAGTAGCCCGAGAAGACGTGCTCGCCGTGGATGAGCACCTCGCCGTCGTCGGCGATGCGGACCACCGAGCCCGGCAGCGGCTGCCCCACGGTGCCGATCTTGGGGCGGTCGTACGGGTTGAACGCGGTCGCCGCGCAGGTCTCCGTCAGGCCGTAGCCCTCCAGGACCGTGAGGCCGATGCCCCGGTAGAAGTGCCCGAGGCGCTCGCCCAGCGGCGCACCGCCCGAGACGGCGGCCTGGCAGCGCCCGCCCAGGACCGTGCGGAGCTTGCTGTAGACCAGCTTGTCGAAGACGAAGTGCTTCAGCTTCAGGCCCAGCGAGGGGCCCTCGGGGGTGGACGTGGCGCGGCTGTACTCGATCGCCGTCTGCGCGGCCTTGTCGAAGATCTTGCCCTTGCCCTCCGCCTGCGCCTTGGCGCGCGCCGAGTTGTAGACCTTCTCGAAGACGCGCGGGACGCCCAGGATCAGCGTCGGCTTGAAGGCGGCGAGCTCGTCGGTGAGTTCCTTGATGTCCGGGACGCAGCCGAGGCGGATCGGCGCCAGGACGGAGCCCACCTCGATGAGCCGTCCGAAGACGTGCGCGGCCGGCAGGAAGAGCAGCGCCGAGCACTCGCCCGTGCGGAACAGCGGTTTGAGCCGTTCCACGACGTTGCCGCACTCGGCGAAGAAGTTCCGGTGCGTCAGGACGCAGCCCTTGGGGCGGCCCGTGGTGCCCGAGGTGTAGACGATCGTCGCGATGTCGTCGGCCTTGGCGCTGGAGGTGGCCTCGTCGACGGCCTCGTCCGACACGTCGGCCCCGGCGGCCGTCAGCTCGCCGATGGCGTCCTCGTCCAGGCGCCACACGTGCCGCAGCGCCGGCAGGTTCTCGCGTACGGAGTCCACAGCCGCCGCGTGCGCCTCGGTCTCCACGATCACCGCGACCGCGCCCGAGTCGCCCAGGATCCACTGGACCTGCTCGGCGGAACTGGTCTCGTACACCGGCACCGTCACCGCGCCGGCGCTCCAGATCGCGAAGTCCAGCTGGACCCACTCGTAGCGGGTGCGGGAGATCAGGCCGACCCGGTCACCGGGGCGTACGCCCCGGGCGATCAGTCCCTTGGCAGCAGCGCGCACCTCGGCGAGGAACTGGGTGGCGGTGACATCCGTCCACGCGCCGGCCACCTTGCGGCCCATCACGGCGACATCTGGGTGCTGAGCGGCATTGCGGCGGATGAGATCCGTCAGGTTGCCGTCCGTGGGGACCTCGTACAGGGCCGGAAGGCTGAACTCGCGCAAAACTGCTGCTCCTCATCGGGCGCCGGCGCCACGGCTCTGTGTGATGCACCGGTTGCGGTCCAAGATCGGGCAGGTGCTCGGTGGGGGTGAGCACGACTGGACTGCCCGGACGTTACCCACCAGTACTCGGTTCCGGATAGGGGCGCTGGCCAGATGTTCGCTGCGTCACACGTACTTGGGTGTACTTGACGCACAGTAGTCCACGTCGGCGATGACTCGGAAGTAACCGCAGGTCCGACCCCCTAAAGTGGGTTCTCATGCGAGTCCATGTGGTCAGTGACGTGCACGGGAACGCCGAGGGTCTGGCCACGGCGGGGGAGGGCGCCGACGCCCTGATATGCCTTGGTGACCTGGTGCTCTTCCTGGACTATCACGATCATGCGCGGGGGATCTTCCCGGACCTCTTCGGGGTCGAGAACGCCGACCGGATCGTCGAACTGCGCACCGCCCGCCGGTTCGACGAGGCCCGGGAGTTCGGCCGCCGCCTGTGGGCCGAACTGGACATGGACCGCGAAACGGCCATCGAGGCGGCCGTGCGGCGCCAGTACGCCGCGATGTTCGCCGCCTTCCCGACGCCGACGTACGCCACGTACGGGAACGTCGACATCCCCGCCCTCTGGCACGAGTACGCCGCTCCCGGCACCACCGTCCTGGACGGGCAGCGCATCGAGCTCGGCGGCCGTGTCTTCGGCTTCGTGGGCGGCGGCCTGCGCACCCCGATGCGCACGCCCTACGAGATCTCCGACGAGGAGTACGCGGCCAAGGTCGAGGCCCTCGGCGAGGTGGACGTGCTGTGCTCCCACATCCCGCCGGAGGTGCCGGAGCTGACGTACGACACCGTCGCGCGCCGCTTCGAACGCGGCAGCCGGGCCCTGCTCGACGCGATCCGCCGCACCCGGCCCCGGTACGCGCTCTTCGGCCACGTCCACCAACCGCTGGCGCAGCGGATGAGGGTGGGGGCGACCGAGTGCGTGAACGTGGGACATTTCGCGGCGACCGGAAGGCCATGGGCCCTGGAATGGTGAGGCCCGCCCACGCGATAGCCTTCACCCCACAGAGACCCGGTACCGCACTGGAGGAGCCACGGCGATGGCGGAACACACCAGCTCGAGCATTGAGATCGAGGCGGCACCGGCCGACGTCATGGGAGTGATCGCCGACTTCGCGCGCTACCCGGAGTGGACGGGCGAGGTGAAGGAGGCGGAGGTCCTGGAGAAGGACGCCGCCGGCCGCGCCGAGAAGGTCCGCCTGCTGCTCGACGCCGGCGCGATCAAGGACGACCACACCCTGGCGTACACCTGGACCGGCGACAACGAGGTCAGCTGGACACTGGTCAAGTCCCAGATGCTCCGCGCCCTGGACGGCTCCTACCGCCTCAGGCCGCTGGACGGCGGCGCCCGTACCGAGGTGACCTACCAGCTGACGGTGGACGTCAAGATCCCGATGCTGGGCATGATCAAGCGCAAGGCCGAGAAGGTCATCATCGACCGCGCCCTGGCCGGGCTGAAGAAGCGCGTCGAGTCCAGCTCCAGGGCCTGACCCCGCGGCCCGCGCCCCGGCCCGGGTAGCGTGGGGCTCCATGCGAACCATCCTCGTCACGGGCCCAGGCGGCGCCGGGCGTACGACCGTTGCCGCCGCGACCGCCCTGGGCGGGGCCCGGCGGGGGCAGCGGGTCCTGTTCCTCACCGGTGACCGGGTGGTACCGGACGAGTGGTTCGACGGCGGCGACCGACCGGTCGTGCGCCGTATCGACTCCGGCGCCCACTTCCGCGCCGAGATCCTCGCCCTCCAGGAGCGCGCCGCCCCCGCCCTCGGGCTGCTCGGCGCCACCCCGCTCGCCGACGAGGAGCTCACCGAGCTGCCCGGCAGCGACCGGTTCGCGCTGCTGAGCGCCCTCCGGGAGGCCGCCCTCGGCGACTGGGACCTCGTCGTCGTCGACCTGCCGCCCGTCCCCGACGCCGTCGCCGTACTGGCCCTGCCCGAGCAACTGCGCCGCTACCTGCGCCGCCTCCTGCCCCCCGAGCGGCAGGCCGCCCGCGCGCTGCGGCCGATGCTCGCCCAGCTCGCCGGCGTACCGATGCCCGCCGAGTGGCTGTACGAGACCGCCGCCCGCCGGGACGCCGAACTCGCCGCCGTCCAGGCCATGATCGAGGACCCGGCGACCACCGTCCGGCTGGTCGCCGAACCCGGCCCGGCCACCGCCGACGCCCTGCGCACCGCCCACGCGGGGCTGGCCCTGCACCGCCTCGCCGTGGAGCCGGTCGTCGCCAACCGGATGCTGCCCACCGAATCCCCCGACCCCTGGCTGTCGGGCCTCGCCGCCCAGCAGCAGGCGCACCTCAAGGCCCTGGGGGAGACGCACGAGCTGCCGCACCTCGGGCGCGACCCCCGCACGGCCGACGACCTGGCGCTGCTGGAGCCGCCCGCCGCCCCGCCGGCCGCGGCGCCCGACTGGACCGTGGAGGACCGGCGGGAGACCGACGGCGTGCTGGTCTGGCGCATCCCCCTGCCCGGCGCCACCAAGTCGGATCTCGGCCTCGTCCGCCGCGGCGACGAACTCGTCCTGACGACCGGGCCGTTCCGCCGCGCCGTCCCCCTGCCGTCCGCGCTGCGCCGCTGCACCGTCTCCGGGGCGGCCCTCGCCGACGGGGCGCTGAGCGTCCGCTTCGCACCCGACCCGGAATTGTGGCCCCGCACGCGGTAACGTCGGGAGTATCACCCACGCTGCCGCAGGAGTACGCCATGAGCGACGCCACCCAGCATCCCGACGCCGAGGCCTGGGACGCCGACGCCTGGGCGAAGGCCTGCGCCGAGGACCTGGCCGCCGAGAGGGCCCGCCGCCGGGGCACCGAGGGCCCGCCGCCCGGCACCGCCGCCGAGGAGCTGCGCAAGCTCGTCGACGCGGTCGCCGACAAGGTCGCCTCGCTGCGCACCCCGCTGCTCGGCATGGGCGCCCAGGACGCCGTACAGCAGTTCGTCAGCCAGGCGAAGGCCGCCGTCGAGCCGGTCATCGAGCGCAACCCGCAGGTCTTCGACCACCTCGCGGCCGCGGGGAACGAACTGCTGGCCGCCTACCGCTCCGCCGTCGAGGGCCAGGAACGCCGTTGGACCCGCGGGCCGGACGCTCCCGGGCCGGGCGGGAAGCCCGGCGGGAAGAGGGACGAGGACGGTCCGGGGACGACCGAGCACATCGACCTCGACTGACACCGGGTACGGTTGGCCGTAGCGGGGCTCGACCGAAAACTGAGGGACACATGGGACTCACCATCGGCGTCGACATCGGCGGCACGAAGATCGCGGCCGGAGTGGTCGACGAAGAGGGCACGATCCTCGACACCCACAAGGTGCCCACCCCGCCGACCGCCGAAGGCATCGTCGACGCGATCTGCGCGGCCGTCTCCGAGGCCGGCAAGGGTCACGACGTGGAGGCGGTCGGCATCGGTGCCGCCGGGTACGTCGACGACAAGCGCGCCACGGTCCTCTTCGCGCCGAACATCCACTGGCGGCACGAGCCGCTGAAGGACAAGGTCGAGCAGCGCGTCGGCCTCCCGGTGGTCGTGGAGAACGACGCGAACGCCGCGGCCTGGGGCGAGTACAAGTTCGGTGCGGGCAAGGGCCACGAGGACGTCATCTGCATCACCCTCGGCACCGGCCTCGGCGGCGGCATCATCATCGGCAACAAGCTGCGCCGCGGCCGCTTCGGCGTGGCCGCCGAGTTCGGCCACATCCGGGTCGTCCCGGACGGGCTGCTGTGCGGGTGCGGCAGCCAGGGCTGCTGGGAGCAGTACGCGTCGGGGCGCGCCCTCGTGCGGTACGCCAAGCAGCGTGCCAACGCCACCCCGGAGAACGCCACGATCCTGTTGGGTCTCGGTGACGGCACCCCCGCGGGCATCGAGGGCAAGCACATCTCGCAGGCCGCCCGCCAGGGCTGCCCCGTCGCCGTCGACTCCTTCCGCGAGCTGGCCCGCTGGGCCGGCGCGGGCCTGGCCGACCTGGCCTCGCTGTTCGACCCGTCCGCGTTCATCGTGGGCGGTGGCGTCTCGGACGAGGGCGAGCTGGTCCTCGACCCGATCCGCAAGTCGTTCCGGCGCTGGCTGATCGGCGCCCAGTGGCGGCCCCACGCCCAGGTGCTCGCCGCCCAGCTGGGCGGCGAGGCCGGACTCGTCGGCGCCGCCGACCTGGCGCGCCAGGGCTGAGTCACCCCGCTCGTACGACGGTGCCCGTCGCGTCCTCGCCCGGATGCGGCGGGCACCGTCATATCGTGCTCGTATGCCGATCACCGAGCTGCCCAACTCGCGCACAGAGCCGGACGGTTCCGCCGTGGTCCGGGTGCTCAGCTACAACATCCGCTCCATGCGGGACGACGAGGACGCGCTGGCGCGCGTGATCCGGGCCTGCGCGCCGGACCTCGTCCTCGTGCAGGAGGCGCCGCGCTTCTTCCGCTGGCGCAAGCACGCCGCCCGGCTGGCCGCGAAGAGCGAGCTGCTGGTGCTGAGCGGTGGCGCGACCGCGTCCGGGCCGCTCCTGCTGTGCTCGCTGCGGGCGACCGTCGAGCGCACGGAGGACGTGCTGCTGCCGCTGACCCCCGGGCTGCACCGGCGGGGCTTCGCGACCGCGGTCGTACGGATCGGGGGCGCCCGGCTGGGCCTGCTCAGCTGCCATCTGAGCCTTCAGGCCCGGGAGCGGCACGACCAGGCCGGGATGCTCCTCGACCGGCTGGCCGCCCTCGACGTGCCGCACGCGATCGCGGCCGGCGACATCAACGAGCGGCCGGACGGACGCTCGTTCCAGCGGCTGGCGGCCGAGCTTCAGGACTGCTGGGCCGCGCGCCCCTGGGGCGGTGAGTACACCTCGCCCCCCGGTGACCCGCATCAGCGCATCGACGCGATCTTCGCCACCAAGGGGATCGAGGTGCTGGGCTGCGGCGTCCCCCGCCCACAGGACCTGCCGGGCCTCGACGAGGCCGATCTGCGGGCGGCCACGGACCATCTGCCGGTGCTGGCCGCGGTCAGGGTGCCGGCCGGCTGACCCGGGCGCCGGGGACGTCAGACGACCGCCCCGCGGCCCGGGTCGTCGTCCTCGTCGTCGCCGGTCCGCATCCGGCCCACCAGAGTGGCGAAACCGCCCAGGAAGCCGCCGATGCACACGGTGGTGAGCCACCAGGTCATGTCCCACCGGAGTATCACGGCGAGCAGCATCAGCACCGGACCGCCGATGACCCCGAGCCAGGCGAACTTGGCGGTCGCGTCGGCCTCCGGCAGCGGCGGCGGCTCCGGCGGTACGAAGTGGCCCTCGTCGGTCTCGTCGAGGTCGTCGTCCTTCGCCTCGGCGACCTCGTAGTCGCGTGGGCCTCCGGTGCCGACGCCGGGGGCGAACACCACGGAGCTGCCGAGCGGCTTGTCCGGCTTCACCGGGTCCGCCGACGGGTTCTCCGGGACGTCGTTGACGTCGTCGTCCGGCAGGGCCAGGTCCTCGATCGACTTGAACGGCTTGGCGCCGGGGGTCCCCTCGGCGAAGCCAGGGGGAGGATCCGCCGGTTCCTCGCCGTAGCCGGCGACGATCGCCGCCCAGGCCGCCTCCTCGTCGAACGGCTGCTCGTCTCTCTTGTCCGAGTCGTGCTGCTCAGCCACCGGTCGTGCTCCCTCCCCGGGCCTCCGGCATGGGGGACCCCATCGTGCCGCTCGGAGCGAGCCGGCCGACGAACGCGTAACTCTCCTCGAAAATGCGCTCCGCGTCGTGGTCCAACGTCGCCACGTGGTAGCTCTGTTCCAGCAGGATCTCCTTGACGTCCGTGGACGAGATCCGGCTGAGGATCCGCGCCGAGTCGGCGGGCGGCACGACATGGTCCTGCGGGCTGTGCAGCAGTACCACCGGCTGCGTGACCTGCGGGAGCTCCGCGTCCACCACCCGGAAGAACCGGCGCAGCGAGTGGGCCGCGTGCAGCGGCACCCGGTCGTAGCCGAGCTCCGTCACGCCCTCCTTGGCGATGTCGCTCACGATGCCGGGCTGCGACGGGACGAGGTGGCGCACGACGGGCAGCGCGTGGGCGGCGAGCCCGTGCACCTTGTTCGCCGGGTTCACCAGGACGAGGCCCCGCACCGCCTCGCCGTGCTTGGCGGCCAGCCGCAGCGACAGCGCCCCGCCCATGGAGAGGCCGAAGACGAAGACGTCACGGCACCGCTCCCGCAGGGCGCGCAGCTCGCGGTCCACCTCGGCGTACCAGTCCTGCCAGCCGGTGACCTGCATGTCCTGCCAGCGCGTGCCGTGCCCGGGAAGCAGCGGCAGTGACACGGTGAGGCCGCGCTCGGCCAGATATTCGGCCCAGGGCCGCAGCGACTGCGGCGAACCGGTGAAGCCGTGACAGAGCAGCACGCCGACCTCTCCGCCCTCGTGGCGGTACGGCTCGGCTCCAGGGAGGACCGGCACCGGGGTCTCCTGTTCGGGGGGTTCGATGGGTCTCGGGAAGGTGTAGTTCACCGTACGCGACCGGGCTGACACCGACCAGATCCGTCGCCGCCCCCGCACGGCCGCGGACGGCCCGGGCGCGGCCGTGGGCGGGAGCGGGGGCACCAGTCGGGTTAAGGTCTGATCGACGGAACACAGGAGGCATTCGAGTTGATCTACGGCGCAATGAAGTTCTCCATCGGAGGGTCGCTGAAGCTTGCCTTCAGGCCCTGGGTGGAGGGCCTCGAGAACATTCCCGCCGAGGGGCCGGCGATCCTCGCGAGCAACCACCTCTCCTTCTCGGACTCCTTCTTCCTGCCGGCGGTCCTGGACCGCAAGGTGACCTTCATCGCGAAGGCGGAGTACTTCACCTCGCCCGGCGTGAAGGGCAAGCTCACCGCCGCGTTCTTCAAGGGCGTCGGCCAGCTGCCCGTGGACCGGTCGGGCGCGCGCGGCGCGGGTGAGGCCGCGATCAAGAGCGGCATCGATGTCATCGAGCGCGGTGAGCTCTTCGGCATCTACCCGGAGGGCACCCGTTCGCCTGACGGCCGCCTGTACCGGGGCAAGCCGGGTGGTCTCGCGCGCGTGGCGCTGGCCACCGGCGCGCCGGTGATCCCCGTCGCCATGATCGACACCGAGAAGATCCAGCCGCCCGGCAAGGTCATCCCCAAGCTGATGCGCCCGGGGATCCGGATCGGCAAGCCGCTGGACTTCAGCCGCTACCAGGGCATGGACGGCGACCGCTTCATCCTTCGCTCGGTCACCGACGAGGTGATGTACGAGATCATGAAGCTCTCCGGCCAGGAGTACGTCGACATCTACGCGACGGCGGCCAAGCGGCAGATCGCCGACGCGGAGAAGGCCGCCAAGGAAGCGGCCAAGGAAGCGGCGAAGGAAGCGGCGAAGGCCGAGCGGGATCAGTCCGGCGCGTAATCGCGCCGTTCGTCCAGGGGTGGGGAAGTTGGCCAAGCGCGAGCGTGTCGTCCGCATGTCCGTGGAGCAGCCGCTGTGGCGGGCACTGACCGCGTACCGCGTCCTCACCATGGCGTACGCGGTGCTCCTGTTCGTGTTCACCCGGGACAAGTTCGAGCGCCCCTGGGTGGCCGTCGCGTTCCTCGCCGTGATGTCCGTCTGGACCCTGGCCACGCTCCCCAAGGTGGCCGGAGCGGCCAGCTGCACCAAGCGGTTCCTGGTCGCCGATCTGACCGTCGCCCTCACCGGGATCCTGCTCACCCCGGTCGCCGACGTGCACGCCCAGACGTTCGACGGGCCGACGCTGCCGAGCATCTGGACGGCCGGTTCGGTCCTCGCCTACGCCATCAAGGGCGGCTGGCGGTGGGCCGCGTTCGCCTCCTCCCTGGTCGCCGTCGCCAACATCGTGGAGCGCGGCGACCCCAGCAGGGACACCCTGCACAATGTGCTGCTGGTGTGGGTCGCCTCCATAGCGATCGGTTACGTCGTCGAGGTCGCCCGCGCCTCCGAGCGGACCCTGGCGCGGGCCCTGGAGATCGAGGCGGCCACCCGTGAGCGGGAGCGGCTGGCCCGCGACATCCACGACTCCGTCCTCCAGGTGCTGGCCATGGTCCAGCGCCGGGGCACCGCCCTCGGCGGCGAGGCCGCCGAACTCGGCCGGATGGCCGGCGAGCAGGAGGTCGCGCTGCGCACCCTGGTCGCGGGCGGCCTGACCCGTACCTCGCACGTGTCGGAGGACGAGTCGCTGGGTGCCGTCGTCCGCGAGGTGGACGAGCCGGACGACGACGGCCCGGCCGACCTGCGCACGCTCCTCGCCCGGCACGCGGGGGCCCGGGTCACCTTCTCGGAACCGGGCGCTCCGGTACTGCTGGCGCCCGCTCCGGCGAAGGAGCTGGCGGCCGCTGTCGGTGCCGCCCTGGACAATGTCCGCAGACACGCGGGCGACGCCGCCCGCGCGTGGATCCTGGTCGAGGACTGGCCGGACGAGGTGATCGTGACGGTACGGGACGACGGGCCGGGCATCCCGGAGGGGCGGCTCGCGCAGGCGGAGGGCGAGGGACGGCTCGGCGTCGCGCAGTCCATCCGGGGCCGGCTCCGGGACCTGGGCGGCACCGCCGAGCTGATCTCGGTGCCGGGGCAGGGCACAGAAGTGGAACTGAAGGTCCCGAAGGCAAGGGCCGTGCGGGGGAAGGCAGGGAAATGAGCGAGCAGTCGATCAAGGTGATGGTGGTCGACGACCACCCCATGTGGCGGGACGCGGTCGCCCGTGACCTGGCGGAGGCCGGGTTCGACGTGGTCGCCACGGCCGGTGACGGTGAGCAGGCCGTCCGCCGGGCCCTGGCGGCCGGCCCCGACGTGCTGGTCCTCGACCTGAACCTGCCGGCCAAGCCCGGTGTCCAGGTCTGCAAGGAGCTCGTCGGCGCCAACCCCGCCCTGCGGGTGCTGGTGCTGTCCGCGAGTGGTGAGCATGCCGACGTACTGGAGGCGGTGAAGTCCGGCGCGACCGGGTACCTGCTGAAGTCGGCCAGCACGGCCGAGCTGCTCGACGCCGTGCGCCGGACGGCCGCCGGTGACCCGGTCTTCACGCCGGGCCTGGCCGGCCTGGTCCTCGGCGAGTACCGCCGCCTGGCCTCCGAGCCCCTGCCCGCCACCGGCGCGGACGAGCCCAAGGCCCCGCAGCTCACCGACCGCGAGACGGAGGTGCTGCGGCTGGTCGCCAAGGGCCTGAGCTACAAGCAGATCGCCGAGCGCCTGGTCATCTCGCACCGCACCGTGCAGAACCACGTCCAGAACACCCTGGGCAAGCTCCAGCTCCACAACCGGGTCGAGCTGGTGCGGTACGCGATAGAACGCGGCCTCGACGACGCCTGACGCGTAACTCTCCTACGCCCGCCCGGATTTCACCGTTCGTACCGTCCCGGAGTGACGCAGGTCACCACTAGCGTGACCGGCGTACATCTCCATCGCTCCACGACGGCGAAGGGAAGTATCCATGCGGGTCGGAGTACTGACCGGCGGCGGCGACTGCCCCGGTCTCAACGCGGTCATCCGCGCCATCGTCCGCAAGGGCGTCCAGGAGTACGGCTACGCCTTCACCGGCTTCCGGGACGGCTGGCGCGGCCCCCTGGAAGGCGACATCGTACGCCTCGACATCCCCGCCGTGCGGGGCATCCTTCCGCGCGGCGGGACCATCCTCGGTTCCTCGCGCACCAACCCCCTCACTGCGGAGGACGGCGTCCGCCGCATCAAGGACACCCTCGCCAAGCACGACGTGGGAGCCCTGATCACGATCGGCGGCGAGGACACCCTGGGCGTCGCCGCGCGCCTGTGCGGCGAGTACGGCATCCCTTGTGTCGGCGTACCGAAGACCATCGACAACGACCTGTCCGCCACCGACTACACCTTCGGCTTCGACACGGCCGTCGGTATCGCGACGGAGGCCATCGACCGCCTCCACACCACCGCCGAGTCCCATATGCGCGTCCTCGTCGTCGAGGTGATGGGCCGTCACGCCGGCTGGATCGCCCTGCACTCCGGCCTCGCGGGCGGCGCCAACGTCATCCTCATCCCCGAGCAGCGCTTCGACGTGGAGCAGGTGTGCGCCTGGGTGACGTCCCGCTTCCGGGCGTCGTACGCGCCGATCGTCGTGGTCGCCGAAGGCGCCGTGCCCAGGGACGGCGACATGGTCCTCAAGGACCGGACGCTGGATTCCTTCGGGCATGTCCGCCTGTCCGGTGTCGGCGAGTGGCTCGCCAAGGAGATCGAGAAGCGCACCGGCAAGGAGGCCCGCACCACCGTCCTCGGCCATGTCCAGCGCGGCGGCACCCCGAGCGCCTTCGACCGCTGGCTGGCCACCCGGTTCGGGCTGCACGCGATCGACGCGGTCCGGGACGGCGACTTCGGCACGATGGTCGCCCTGCGCGGCACGGACATCGTCCGCGTACCGATCGGCGAGGCGACCGCGCGGCTGAAGACGGTGGACCCGAAGCTGTACGCGGAGGTCGGTGTGTTCTTCGGCTGAGCACGTCCCCGGGCCGTGGGCCGGTGCGCGCGGCTCCCGGCCCACGGCTCACCGGCCCCGGCCCGACGCGTTCACCGCCGGCTGGCGTCCAGCGCCCGCACCAGCTCCCGGACGACCGACGCGCCCCGCAGCGTCAGCACCGACTCGGGGTGGAACTGCACCCCGGCGAACCCCGGCCCACGCAGCGCGTGCACCTCGCCGGTCACCGGGTCACGGCTCACCTCGATGCCGCGCCCCGCAAGCCCCGTGGCCGCCTCCTCGTCGCACCGGGCCGTGAAGCTGTTGTAGAACCCGACCGTCTCCTCCGTACCGAAGAGATCGATCCGCACCTGCGCACCCTGGAACGGCACCGTCTTCCGCACGATCGGCAGGCCCAGCCCGGCGGCGATCAGCTCGTGGCCGAGGCACACGCCCAGCAGCCCGTGGCGGTGGCCGCGTACGAGCGCGGCGGCCAGCGCCCGCAGGGAGCGCATCTTCGGGTCGGCCGGGTCACCGGGGTCGCCCGGGCCGGGGCCCAGCACCACCGGGCCCTCGTGCGCGAGCGCCGCCTCCCGCAGCCCCGGCTCGTCGAACCGGCGGACCGTGACCGTCAGGCCCGAGGAGCGGAGCAGATGCGCGAGCATCGCGGTGAACGTGTCCTCGGCGTCGACCACCAGGGCGTGCCCGGTCAGCTCGGCCACCGGGGCCTGCATCTTCAGCCAGAACGGCGCCAGGTCCGCCCGGCGCGCGTCCAGCGCCGCCCGCACCCGCGGATCGTCGGCCAGCCGGGGCCGTACCGACTCGTCGCGCGGCCGCCCGGGGCGTACCCCCAGCGCCGTCAGGACACCCGCCGCCTTGGCGTGCGTCTCGGCGACCTCGCCGGCCGGGTCGGAGTGCCGCACCAGCGTGGCGCCGACCGGGACGCGCAGCTCACCGGCGGCCGAGATGTCGGCGGTACGGATAAGGATCGGCGAGTCCAGGGTCTGCGCCCCGCCCGGGTCCGTGCCGAGCAGCGCCAGCGCCCCCGCGTAGTAGCCGCGGCCGCCGCTCTCATGGCGCTCGATGACCCGGCAGGCGTTCTGGACCGGCGAGCCGGTGACCGTCGCCGCGAACATCGTCTCGCGCAGCACCTCCCGTACGTCCAGCGAGGAGCGGCCCCGCAGCTCGTACTCGGTGTGCGCGAGGTGTGCCATCTCCTTGAGTCTCGGCCCGATCACCACCCCGCCCATGTCGCCGACCGTGCACATCATCTTCAGCTCCTCGTCCACGACCATGGAGAGCTCGTCGGTCTCCTTGCGGTCGGCGAGGAAGCGCAGCAGGTCCTCGGGCGTCGGCTCGCCGGCGGGATAGCGGTACGTGCCGCTGATCGGGTTCATCACGACCGTCCCTCCCGACATCCGGACGTGCACCTCCGGGCTCGCCCCGACGAGGGTGCGCTCCCCGGTGTGCACGACGAACGTCCAGTACGCGCCCCGCTCCCCGGCCAGCAGCCGCCGGAACAGCGCCAGCGCGTCCCGTCGCCCGAACCCGGGGACCCGGCCGGTGTAGGTGCGGCGGATGACGAAGTTCGCCCCCTCGCCGCGCCCGATCTCGTCCTCGAGGACGCGGCGCACGGCCGTGGCGTACTCCTCGTCGGACACGTCGAACGCGCCGTCCTCGACCGTCACGTCGTGCGCCGGGAGCTGCTCCAGCGCCGCGGCGAGCGGCATCTCGTACGTCTCGTCCGCGACCAGCACGGACAGCGGCGTGCCGTCGTCCCGCACGTCGAAACCCCGCTCCCGCAGCTGCCGGAACGGCACCAGGGCGAGGGAGGGCCGGTCTCCGACGGGGATGTCGGCCAGGCGCTCCGCCTCGTGCACTTCGCCGATCAGTACCTCGACGGTGTCGTGGTCGCGGCCGGGGGTGCGGCGGCGCAGCAGGGCGAAGGGCGGGCAGGAGTCGTCGAGCAGCCGGGAGAGGTCCACGGGGTGTTCCTTCCAGTCGAAATGGATTCGGGTGGAGAGGAACGGCCCCGGAAACGGAAGAAGGCCGCCCCTCGGGCGGCCTTCGCGTGTCTTACGTGTACGCGCAGTCAGTGGGCCGCCGGATGAGCGGTCCACCACCAGTTCTGGGTCGAGTGCGCGAACATGAGCCGCACCCTACCCCAGGAATCGCCGAAAGCCTCAAGATTCCTTGTCTCATCAGGTGAGCACCCAGATGGACGAATGGGAACACCCCGTAAGGTTGTGCACGTGACCGTGAACGCTAAGCCCACCGCAACCGGTGGCAACACCTGGCGAGACCTTCCCGCGGCGCAGCAGCCCGAGTACCCCGATGCCGAGGCTCTGCGCGATGTGATCGCGGACCTCGAGTCGTATCCGCCGCTCGTCTTCGCGGGCGAGTGCGACCAGCTGCGCGCCCGGATGGGAGCCGTCGCCAGGGGCGAGGCGTTCCTGCTCCAGGGCGGCGACTGCGCCGAGGCCTTCGACGGCGTATCGGCCGACCACATCCGTAACAAGCTCAAGACCCTGCTCCAGATGGGCGCCGTGCTGACGTACGCCGCGTCCGTCCCGGTCGTGAAGGTGGGGCGGATCGCGGGGCAGTACTCCAAGCCGCGCTCCAAGCCGACCGAGACCCGCGACGGCGTGACGCTGCCGACGTACCGGGGCGACTCCGTCAACGGCTTCGCCTTCACCGAAGAGGCGCGCATCCCGGACCCGGAGCGGCTCAAGCGCATGTACCAGGCGTCCGCCTCGACGCTCAACCTGGTGCGCGCCTTCACCACCGGCGGCTACGCCGACCTGCGCCAGGTGCACGCCTGGAACCAGGACTTCGTGAAGTCCTCGCCGTCGGGGCAGCGCTACGAGCAGCTGGCGCGGGAGATCGACAACGCGCTGAACTTCATGAAGGCCTGCGGCACCGACCCGGCCGAGTTCCGCACGGTCGAGTTCTACGCCTCCCACGAGGCGCTGCTGCTGGACTACGAGTCGGCGCTCACCCGCGTCGACTCCCGGACCGGACAGCTGTACGACACGTCGGGCCACATGGTCTGGATCGGTGAGCGGACCCGTCAGCTGGACGGGGCGCACATCGAGTTCGCGTCGAGGATCCGCAACCCGATCGGCATCAAGCTCGGCCCGACGACCACGGTCGACGAGGCGCTGACCTACGTCGACCGCCTCGACCCCGAGCGGGAGCCGGGCCGGCTGACCTTCATCGTCCGCATGGGCGCCGACAAGGTCCGCGACAAGCTCCCCGAGCTGGTCGAGAAGGTCACCGCCTCCGGTGCCACCGTGGCGTGGGTGACCGACCCGATGCACGGCAACACCTTCGAGGCCGCCTCCGGCCACAAGACGCGCCGTTTCGACGACGTGCTCGACGAGGTCAAGGGCTTCTTCGAGGTCCACAAGGAGCTCGGTACGCACCCGGGCGGCATCCACGTGGAGCTGACCGGTGACGACGTCACCGAGTGCGTGGGCGGCGGTCACGAGATCTTCGTCGACGACCTGCACCAGCGCTACGAGACGGCCTGCGACCCGCGGCTCAACCGCAGCCAGTCGCTGGACCTGGCGTTCCTGGTGGCGGAGATGTACCGCGACCAGTGACCCGGTGATCGTTGATCTTGGCTGAATGCAGCCTTGACGTGCCGATGGGGCGCGGATCCATGTGATCCGCGCCCCATCGGTGTTTGCCGGGCTTTTGCGCGCCCTGTGCGACGGGTAAGGTTAGGTTAGCCTCACCGATCAAGGGCGGGGTCCCCAGTTGTCGATCCCGTCGATCCCCGCAGGGAGGTGAACCGCGTGTACGTCTGCTCGTGCTTCGGTGTCACCGAGAAGCAGGTCAAGGAACACGCGGACGCCGGTGCCTGCACGCCCCGACAGATCGCGTCGGCCTGCAAGGCCGGCACGGACTGCGGATCCTGTGTACGCCGCATCCAGGCGATCCTCGGCCGTGGGAACTGCCCCCGGCGCGAGCTGGTGGACCAGGGCAAGCCTGCCCTCGCGGCCACCGAGACCCTGGAAGCCGTGGGCGTCGCGGAGCTGCCCGAAGCCGCGTGACGCGGGAGGCGGCGTGACACCGGGCGCGACGTGGACGAGTGGCTCGGGATCGGCGCGAGCGGTGTGAGGCCCGCGGGAGCGGCTCAGCTGTCCGGCTGCTCGATCAGCTGGGCGATGTAGAGCGCCTCGCCGAGTTTGTCGACCAGTTCCAGCTGCGTGTCGAGATAGTCGATGTGGTGCTCCTCGTCGGCCAGGATCGACTCGAAGATGTTCGCGGAGGTGATGTCGCCCTTGTTGCGCATGACCTCGATCCCGCGCTTGAGCCGGTCGATCGCCTCGACCTCGACCTGCCGGTCCGCCTGGAACATCTCCGTGACGGTCTGGCCCACGCGGACGTGGAACAGCCGCTGGTAGTTCGGCAGGCCGTCGAGGAAGAGGATCCGGTCGGTCAGGACCTCGGCGTGCTTCATCTCGTCGAAGGACTCCGCACGGGTGTATTTGGCGAGCTTCGTCCACCCGAAGTTCTCCTGCATCTTCGCGTGCAGGAAGTACTGGTTGATCGCCGTCAGCTCGGCCGTGAGCTGCTCGTTGAGGAACTCGATGACCTCGGGGTCGCCCTGCATCGCAGAGGCTCCTTCCGCGCGTGTGAACGGGGCAGATGCCGCGCATCCTCGCACCGCTGGAGGGGAGCGTCCAGTAAGTGCATGCTTAGTAGGAGTTGCCCCAATCCACCTCATCCCCGGTCATGACCACCCTTCCCGGTCTGTCACCATTGAGTCATGGGTCAGCCAGGGAGCGGGGAACACCGGGCAGCAGGAGAGTCCGAGCTTCCACCGGGACAGCGACTTCAGCGCGGCTGGCCGGTCACCCACTACGGGCCGGTCCCCAAGTTCAAGCCGGACCGCTGGGAGTTCAGGGTCTTCGGCGCCACGGCGGGCGGCGACAAGCACTGCTGGAACCACGAGCAGTTCTCGGCGCTGCCGTTCTCGACGGTCGTGGCCGATCTGCACTGCGTGACGAAATACAGCATGCTCGGGGCCGAATGGGGCGGGGTTCCCGCCCGTACCATCCTGGAACTCGCACCGCCGGCCGCCCATGTCACCCATGTGATGGTGTGGGCCGAGTACGGATTCAGCGCCAACATGCGGCTCTCCGACTTCTCCTCGGACCGAACGATTTTCGCCACGCACAAGGACGGTGAGCTGCTCACCGCCGAGCACGGGTTCCCGTTGCGGCTCATCGTGCCGCACCTGTACGCCTGGAAGGGCCCCAAGTGGGTCCGCGGTGTGGAGTACATGACCGCCGACCGCCGGGGCTTCTGGGAGGAGCGCGGCTATCACAACATCGGCGATCCGTGGACGGAGCAGCGGTACTCCTACCAGGAGGAGCCGGGGGACGGCCCGGAGCTCTGATACCCCTCAGTGGTATGCGTGCACCACCGCGTGCCCCTTGCCGCGGCCGATCATCCACCTGTTGACGGGTGTGGTGACGATGAAGGCGGCGAAGAGCGCGAAGGCGAGGACGCCCCAGAAGAACCCGTCGGTGAGGTGCGCGTCCATGGCGCCGGGCCAGAGTGCGAGCACACCGTTGTCGATCAGCTCCATGACGGCGATGGACAGCGTGTCGGCGGCCAGGGCCACTCGGAAGGCGGTCCTGAAGTCGACGCCCGCCTTGAGGACGCCGCGCAGGGTGAACGCGTAACCGAAGAAGAAGGCCAGGGCGATGGCGAGCGCCATGGTGGGCACGGTGCCCCAGCCCAGGCTCGTACCGATGACCAGGCCGAGGACCTCGCCGATGGCACAGCCGGTGAGGCAGTGGAGGGTGGCCCGGGCGGCCATGGGCCAGCTGACCTTGTCGGTGCCGCCGTGCTGGTGGTGCCCGTGGTGGTCCTGGTGCTCTTGGTGTTCCTGGTGCGGGGCGTGGTGGGCTGCGTACCCGCCGTCCTGTGGGTACTCGGCGTGCTGGTGTTGCTCGCCGTGCTGGGTGCGGCTGTCGTGCTGCATGAGAGCCCCCAAAGTCGTATGGCGGTATCGGTTCCTGCCCTCAGTAGGAACCGTATACCCCCGGGGGGTATTCCTCAACTGCTCCGGAGTTTCTTCAGCCGCTCGATGTCGGCCGCGTGTCCTTCCTTTCCGCCGGGCGTTTCGATGACCAGTGGGACGCCGGAGGCCGCCGGGTGCCGCATCAGCTCGCGGAAGGGATCCTCGCCGATGTGACCCGCGCCGATGTTCGCGTGACGGTCCTTGTGGGCGCCCACGACGTCCTTGGAGTCGTTGGCGTGGATCAGCTTCAGCCGGCCCTCGCCGACCGTGTCGACCAGCAGGTCCAGCGTCTGCCGTACGCCGTGCTCCCCGGTCAGGTCGTGCCCGGCCGCGAAGATGTGGCAGGTGTCCAGGCAGATGCCCAGCTTCGGGTGGGCGTCGAGTGCCTCGAAGTACGGGCCGAAGTCCCAGGTCCGGGAACAGAGCGAGGCGCCCTGTCCGGCCGTCGACTCCAGCAGCAGGTACGGGTCGTCGTCGTGGTCGAGTTCGTCCAGCAGCGGCAGCATGTGCGTGCGCACCTGGGCGAGGGCCTGCTCGCGGGGGCGGCCCCCGGTCGCCGAACCGGTGTGCACCACCACGCCGAGGGCGCCGATGTCACGGGCGCGGCGCAGCGAGTGGCGCAGGGACGCCACGGAGAACTCGACGGTCGCCTCGGTGTGGGAGCCGAAGTTGATCAGGTAGGGGGCGTGGACGTACGCGGGTATGCCCTCGGCGGCGCATTCGTCGCGGAACAGCTCGTCCTGGACCGGGTTTCCGGCGGGTGTGGCCCAGCCGCGCGGATTGGCGACGAAGACCTGGACGGCTTCGGCACCGATCTCACGGGCGTAGGTGAGGCCGGTCTTGGCGAGGCCGCCGGCCACGGGAACATGGCCGCCGACGGGGTTGCCCATGTCTCTCTACAGTCCCTTGGTCTTGATGGTGATGGTGCTGCCCTCGGGGGCCTGGTCACCGCCGCTGACGGACTGGCTGTCCACGGTGTCCCCGAGGAAGGGGAAGTTCTTCTCGACCTTCACCTTGAAGCCGGCGCCTTCCAGCTCCCGCTGGGCGTCGTCGACGCTCTTGCCGGTGACATCGGGAACGTCGGCCATGCGGGGGCCCTTGGAGACGGTCAGCGTGATCGTGTCGCCCTTCGCGGCCTCGCTGCCCTGGGAGAGGGACTGGGCGGCCACCGTGCCCGCCTCCTCGGCGGAGTGGACCCGTGCGGAGGCGACCTTCACGGTGAGCCCGGCGTCCTCCAGCGTACGGGTGGCGTCGTCGACGGTGTCACCGGTGACGTCCGGTACGTCGACGGGGGCGCCCTTGCTGACGACCAGGGCGACCGCGGAGTCGGGGTTGCGCTCGGTGCCCGCCCCCGGGTCGGTGCTGATCACGGTCCCTCGCTCGAACTCCTGGCTGAAGGCCTTGGTGACCTTGCCGGGGGCGAGACCTGCCTTGGTGAGCTCACGCTTGGCGTCGCCGAGCGGCAGGCCCTTGAGGTTGGGGACCTTCACGATCTTCGGGCCGCGCGAGAGGGTGAGGGTCACGGAGCCGTTGCCGCGGATGCGCTCGCCGGGAGCGGGGTCGGCGGCCATCACGGTGCCCCGCTTGTAGGCGCTGCTGTAGTCCCGCTTGACGTCCTTGACGTCGAGCCCGGCGTCGGCGAGCCGCTTCTCCGCCTCGGCCTGGGTCTGTCCGAGCACGGTGGGGACCTGGGTGAACTGTCCCGAGTTGATGTACCAGACGCCCCCGCCGACGCCGAGGACGAGCAGCACGGCGACGATGGCGGCGATCACACCGCGACGGGCGTGGAGGAGGGGGCCGCGCACGGGGCGCCGGGGCTCCGGCTCGGGGCCGGGCTGCGGGGGCATGGTCAGCCGGCTGGTGCGCCGGACGCCGTCGTCCTCGCCGGGCAGGGCCCGCGCGAGCACACTGGTGGGGTCCTCGGGGCCGCCACCGGAGTGGTCTGTGCCGTCGGCGCGGGGGCCGGCCTGTGGCGGGACGAGGTCGAGCTGGTCGTCGCCGAGCGCCGCGCGGGCCTCGCGGGCCTGGGCGAGGAGCGCCACCGCGTCGTGCGGGCGCACGTCGGGATTGCGGGCGGTGGCGCTCGCCACCAGCTCGTCCAGTTCGACCGCGAGGCCGGGGACGGCGGCGGAGGGGGGCGGGACGTCGGCGTTCAGGTGCTGGTAGAGGACCTGGGCGGGCGTGTCGCCCGCGTGGGGCTTGGCGCCGGTGAGCATCTCGTACAGGACGACGCCGCAGGCGTACACGTCCGCGCGGGTGTCGGCGGTGCCGTGCTCGATCTGCTCGGGCGCCAGATACGACACGGTGCCGAGGACGGAACCGGTGGTGCTGGTGGCCGCGCCGACGGCCCGGACCAGCCCGAAGTCGGCGACCTTGACCCTGCCGTCGTCCCCTATCAGGACGTTCTCGGGCTTCATGTCCCGGTGCACGAACCCGGCCCGGTGCGCGGCGCCCAGCGCGGCGAGCACCGGCTCCAGGATGTCCAGCGCCGCCCGGGGCTGGAGCGCCCCGCGCTCGCGCAGTACGTCGCGGAGGGTGCACCCGGCGACGTACTCCATCGCCAGGTAGACGTACGCCCCCTCGGCGCCCTGGTCGAACACGCCGACCACATTGGGGTGCGAGAGCCGGGCCACGGACTTGGCCTCGCGGATGAACCGCTCCACGAACGTCGCGTCGGTCGCGAGGGCGGGGTGCATCACCTTCAGGGCGAGCACCCGGTCGAGCCGGGTGTCGACGGCCCGGTAGACCGTGGCCATGCCACCGACGGCGATGCGCGCGTCGACCCGGTAGCGGCCGTCGAGCAGCTGGCCGACGAGGGGGTCGTGCAGGGTCGTATCCACCCGCACGAGTCTACGAGCCCGCACCGACACCCCCACCGCCCCGCCCCTGCCCGGCCCGTACTGCAGCCGACCTGTGACACCCGGCGGCCCCCGGCCAGCTCAGAACGCCGGCCGCTCCGGATCCAGCGCCGCCCGGCCCTCCACCGGGGACGAGGCCTCCGCGAAGTGCCGGCGCGGGATCCGCCCCGCCCGGTACGCGAGGCGCCCCGCCTCCACCGCGTGCCGCATCGCCTCGGCCATCAGGACGGGCTCCTGCGCCCGGGTCACCGCCGACGCCAGCATCACCGCCGCGCATCCCAGCTCCATCGCCAGCGCCGCGTCGGACGCCGTACCCGCGCCCGCGTCCAGGATCACCGGCACGCGCGCGTGCTCCACGATCAGCTGGAAGTTGTGCGGGTTGCGAATGCCGAGGCCGGACCCGATGGGCGAGCCCAGCGGCATGATCGCGGCGCAGCCGACGTCCTCCAGCTTGCGGGCCAGCACGGGGTCGTCGTTCGTGTACGGGAGGACCGTGAAGCCGTCGTCGACCAGCGTCTCGGCGGCGTCGAGCAGCTCGATCGGGTCGGGCAGCAGCGTCCGCTCGTCCGCGACGACCTCCAGCTTGATCCAGTCCGTACCGAGCGCCTCCCGCGCGAGGCGGGCCGTCAGCACGGCCTCGCCCGCGGTGAAGCAGCCCGCCGTGTTCGGCAGGACCCGGATGCCGAGCTTGTCGAGGACGGACAGGACGGAGCCCTGCACGGTCGGGTCGAGGCGGCGCATCGCCACGGTCGTCAGCTCCGTGCCGCTGGCCTCCAGGGATCGTTCCAGCACGTCGAGGCTGGGCGCCCCGCCCGTACCCATGATCAGCCGGGAGTCGAACGTGGTCCCGGCGAGGGTGAGACGGTCGTCGGCCATGGTTCAGCCCCCCTGGACCGCGGTGAGGACCTCGACGCGGTCGCCCTCGTCGAGGAGGGTCCCGGACCACTGGCTGCGCGGGACGACCGTCTCGTTGACGGCGGCGGCGACCCCGGAGGGAGCCGATGTGAGGGTGGCGACCAGGGCGTCGAGGGTGGTGGGACCGGCGAGGCGACGGGCCTCGCCGTTGACGGAGACGTTCATGACACTCCTGCCGGGGAGAGGGACGGGGAGGGGGACGGGGACGCCGTCCCGAAACGGGCGGGGGCGAAGGCGCGGGCCTCCTCGGGGAGCTCCCCGGTGGTGAGCGCGGTGGCCATCACGTCCCCGGTGACGGGGGTCAGCAGCACCCCGTTGCGGTAGTGGCCCGTCGCCAGGTGCAGACCGGGCAGCGCGGTGGGGCCCAGCAGCGGCGCGTTGTCGGGGGAGCCGGGCCGCAGCCCCGCGCGGGTCTCGGTCAGGGGCAGCTCGGTGATGCCGGGCACCAGCTCGTGCGCGTCGCGCAGCAGCTCGTACACCCCGCCCGCCGTGACCGTGGTGTCCCAGCCGAGCTCCTCGCTCGTCGCCCCGACGACCAGCTCGCCGTTCTCGCGCGGCACCAGGTACACCTGGCTGCCCCGCACGACCGCCCGGACCGTACGGCTCAGGAAGGGCGCGTACGCGCGGGGCACCGACAGCCGCAGCACCTGCCCCTTGACCGGCCGCACCGGCGGCAGCACCTCGTCCGGTACGCCGCCGAGCCGCCCGCTCAGGCTGCCCGCGGCCAGCACCACCTGGTCGGCGGCGAGTTCCGTGCCGTCCTTCAGGAGCACCCCCGTCGCCCGGCCCCGCGCCACCACCAGCCGCTTCGCCCAGGCGCGGTGGACGACCACCCCCGACCGCTCGCACGCGGCCACCAGGGCGGCCGCCAGCCGTCGCGGATCGACCTGGTGGTCGCCGTCCACCCGCAGCCCGCCGCGCACGCCGGGCGCCAGCATGGGCTCCAGGCGGCGGCATTCACGGCCGGTCAGCCACTGCGAGTCCAGGCCGGAGCGCTCCTGCAGCGCGTGCAGCTCGCGCAGGTGGGCGCGGTCGTCGGCGTCCAGGGCGACGGCCAGCGTGCCGCACGCGCGGTAGCCGACGTCCACGCCGCCGGCCACGCCTCCGGCCGCGTCCTGGAGTTCGGCGACGAAGTCCGGGTAGCGGCGCGCCGACTCCAGATTGAGCCCGAGGAGCGTCTCCTCGCCGTAGTGGAGCTCGGTGACCGCGGCGAGCATGCCCGCCGCGACCTGCGCGGCCCCGCCGCCCGGTTCGGGGTCGACGACGGCGACCCGCAGACCGCGCTGCGCCGCCCGCCAGGCCGTGACCAGGCCGATGATTCCGCCCCCGATGACGAGGACGTCTGACGTACGTGGATGCATGGGCGTCCAGCCCCTCCCTTCGCCGGCATGACCCGGATCAGGTTCGTACGGTCGGAGGCCGTCCCAGCCTCCCTCTCAGCCCAGTGCGTCCGGGCTCCCGCGAGTGCTCTACGGTGGCCAGACTAACCCCACCCCGCAACCCGCAGTAAGGGAGCTTCACCGTGGCGCGGTCGCTCGACGGACTGGTCCTCGCTCCCGTGGCGGACCAGGCGCCCGGTCAGGTCGGCACGGCGACGCGGTTCACGTACCACGAGGAGGACGGCCGGGTCTGGGCCGAGTACGCGGGCGGTGACGTGGTGCGCGGCCACCTCGTCGGGACCCGTGAGGGGGACCGCCTCGACTTCCGGTACGTCCAGCTGAAGCGCGACGGCCGGACGGCGTCCGGGCACTGCGTCTCCACGGTCGTGGAACTGGACGACGGGCGCGTCCGGCTGGAGGAGGCCTGGGAATGGGAGTCCCAGGAGGGCAGCGGTACCAGTGTGGTGGAGCAGCTCCCTTCCTGACGTTTGGTCAGCTGCATAAGGTGGGCGGGTGAACGAGCGGATGGAAGCAGAGCGGCGCGTCGTCATCGTGGGCGCCGGGATGGCGGGTGTGCAGACGGCCGTGGCGCTGCGCGAGCAGGGCTTCACCGGTCCCGTGCAGCTGATCGGGGCCGAACCGCACCAGCCGTACGACAGGCCCCCGTTGTCGAAGGCGGTGCTCCTGGGCACGGCCGAGGGATCGGCCTTCGACGTGGACTTCGAGGCGCTCGGCATCGCCTTGCGCCTGGGCGTCGAAGTGACCGCCCTCCGACCCGGCGCGCGCGAGGTGGACACCGAGGCCGGGCCGGTCCCGTACGACGTCCTGGTCGTCGCCACCGGCGCCCGGCCCATCGCGCTGCCCGGCTCCGAGGGCGTCCGCGGGGTCCATCTGCTGCGCACCCTCGACGACGCCGAGCGGCTGCGCCCCGTCCTGGCGGAGAAGCACGACGTGGTGGTCGTCGGCGCGGGATGGATCGGCGCCGAGTTCACGACGGCAGCCCGGGAGGCAGGCTGCGCGGTCACCGTCGTCGAGGCCGCCGGCCGGCCGTTCGCCGGGGCGCTGCCCGCCGAGGTCGCCGTCCCGATGGGGGAGTGGTACGAGGAGAGCGGCGCCAAACTCCTGACGCACGCGCGCGTGGGGCACGTCGAACCGGGCGAGGTCGCCCTGGAGGACGGGCGCCTGCTGCCCGCCGGGGCCGTGGTCGTCGGCATCGGGGCCCGGCCCGCGACCGGCTGGCTGGCCGGCTCCGGAGTCGCGCTCGGCCCGGAGGGAGCGATCGTCGCCGACGACCATCTGCGCACGTCCGTGCCCGATGTGTACGCCGTGGGCGACTGCGCCTCCTTCCCCTCCGCCCGCTACGGCGAGCGGCTGCTGGTGCACCACTGGGACAACGCCCTCCAGGGCCCGCGCACGGTGGCCGCCGCCGTCGTCGGCGAGGCCCCGCGGCCGTACGACCCGGTGCCTTACTTCTGGTCCGAGCAGTTCGGGCGGTTCGTGCAGTACGCGGGCCATCACGCGGCCGCCGACACGATGGTGTGGCGGGGCGACCCGGCCGGCGCGGCGTGGTCGGTGGTGTGGCTGCGCCGGGGCGCCCTGGTGGCGCTGCTGGCGGTGGGCCGCCCGCGGGACCTGGCCCAGGGGCGCAAGCTCATCGAGGCGGGCACGCCGCTCGATGCGGCGCTCGCCGCGGACCCGTCCGTCCCCCTCAAGTCGGCCGCCCGGGGGTAGCGGGGGCTGGTCCGGCCCAGCCCGGCTACCGACTGTCAGTGCGGGATGGCACGCTAGTCCCGTGACCGAGATTGACGCAAAGATCGATGCTCTCGTCCCCGCCTGGCTCCACCTGCCCGACATCGCGGAAATGCTCGATGTCGAGGTGACGCGCGTGCGGCAGCTGGTCAAGGAAGGCCAGCTGATCGCCGTGCGCCGTGGTGAGAACCGGACGCTCCAGGTGCCTGCCGCCTTCATCAAGGACGGCAAGGTGGTGAAGGGTCTCTCCGGGACCCTGACGCTCCTGAAGGACGACGGCTTCACCGACGAAGAGATGCTGGAGTGGCTCTTCACCCCCGACCCGACCCTGCCGGGCACGCCCGCGCAGGCGCTCAGCGAGAATCGCGGCACGGAGGTGAAGCGCCGCGCCCAGGCGCTCGCCGTCTGACGTCCTGGTAAGCCCCGGCGGGGTACGCCGGGCGGAACACCGACACCAGGCGGTGTGCGGGCAGGGGGGGAGCCCTCCCGTGCCCGCACACCGCCGCACCAACGGGGGGAACCTCATGTCCACCGCACGCGCCAAACTGGCCGACGCCCGGCTCTACCTCTGCACGGACGCCCGCAAGCGGCAGGGTGACCTGCCCGAGTTCCTCGACGCGGTGCTCGCGTCCGGCGTGGACATCGTGCAGCTGCGCGACAAGGGCATGGAGGCCGGCGAGGAGCTGGAGCACCTGGCGGTGTTCGCCGACGCCTGCCGCAGGCACGGCGTGCTGCTGGCGGTGAACGACCGGGCCGACGTGGCGCACGCCATCGGCTCCGACGTGCTGCACCTCGGGCAGGGCGACCTGCCCGTCCCCGCCGCCCGCGCCATCCTCGGCGACGAGGTGCTGACGGGCCGCTCCACGCACGCGGAGGCGGAGGTGGACGCGGCGGTCGCCGAGCCGGGCGTGGACTACTTCTGCACCGGCCCGTGCTGGCCCACGCCCACCAAGCCGGGTCGGTACGCGCCCGGGCTGGACCTCGTGCGGTACGCCGCGTCGCTGGAGCAGGAGCGGCCGTGGTTCGCGATCGGCGGCATCGACGCGGGCAATCTGGACGAGGTGCTGGACGCCGGCGCCCGCAGGATCGTCGTCGTCCGGGCGATCACCGAGGCCGACGACCCGGCGGCGGCCACGGCGGCGCTCGCGAAGCGGGTCCGCGAGCGCTCCGCGTAGCCGCGCGTACGGTCCAGCTGTCCACGAGTGTCCAAGGGCTGGACAACAACCTGGCAAAAGCGACAAATAACCCTGCTCTGGTTGGGTGACGCCCGACCCGTGGCTAACCTGCCCGTATGGCCCTTGGCACACCTTCCACCAGGACAGATCGCGCACGAACGGTGCGCGATCTGCTCGCGACCGGCAAGACGACGTACTCCTTCGAGTTCTGGGCGCCCAAAACCGAGAAGGGCGAGCGGAACCTCTGGAACGCGCTGCGCCGGGTCGAGGCGGTGGCTCCCAGCTTCGTCTCCGTGACGTACGGAGCCGGCGGCTCGACGAGGGCCGGGACGGTCAAGGCCACCCAGGAGATCGCCGCCGACACCACGCTCACCCCGGTCGCGCACCTCACCGCCGTCGACCACACCATCGCCGAACTGCGCAACATGATCGGCCAGTACGCCGACGCCGACATCAGGAACATCCTCGCCGTCCGGGGCGACCCGCCCGGCGACCCGATGGGCGAGTGGGTCCCGCACCCCCAGGGCGTGCGGTACGCCGCCGACCTGGTCCGGCTCATCAAGGAGTCCGGCGACTTCTGCGTCGGCGTCGCGGCCTTCCCCGAGATGCACCCGCGCTCCACCGACTGGGACACCGACATCCGGCACTTCGTGGACAAGTGCCGGGCGGGCGCGGACTACGCGATCACCCAGATGTTCTTCCGCCCGGAGGACTATCTGCGACTGCGCGACCGGGTCGCTGCCAAGGGCTGCGAGACCCCGATCATCCCCGAGATCATGCCGGTCACCAGCGTCAAGCAGATCGACCGGTTCGCTCAGCTCAGCAACGCCCACTTCCCGCCCGAGCTGAAAGAGCGGATCCTCGCCGTCAAGGACGATCCGGCCGCTGTACGCTCCATTGGCATCGAGTACGCGACGGAGTTCTGCGCGCGGCTGCTCTCCGAGGGTGTCCCCGGATTGCACTTCATCACGCTCAACAACTCCACGGCAACGCTCGAGATCTACGAGAATCTCGGACTGCACAAGCAGTCCTGACCGGCCGTACCCGCCTCGTCCCGGGGCGGGGGCCGTACGAGAGGGGCGGGCATGGGCTGGACGGTCCTCTACATCGCGTTCGGTGTTGTCGCGTTGTGGCTGCTCGGGGAAGTGCTCCTGCAGTACAAGGCCCGGCTGCGCTGGCGGCTGCTCGCCTTCGCCGGGTTCCTGGGCGTGGTCCTCGGTGTGCTGCTGTCGTCCGTCCCCATGATCGCGGCGGGCGCGATCGCCTTCGCGGTCGGCCAGACGTACGTCACGCTCTCCTTCCGGCGTGGTTTCTCCACGGGATGGGCGATCGGCGGCCGCCCCGGTGCCAGCCGCCGCCGCAGGTCCGGTGCCGCGGCGGGGGGCGCGGCCGCCGCCGGTCCGACCCTGGAGGTCTCGGACCTCGAGTACGAGCAGCGGGAGCAGGAGCCCACGGCCGCCGAGACGACCGCGGTCTACGCCCCGGAGCCGCTGCCGGACGAGACCGGGCAGTACGGCGTCTACAACGAGCCCGCCCCGACCGTCCAGGCGGCGTCCTACGACAGCGGCTTCGGCACCTATGCCGCCACCGGGTACGACCAGCAGGGCACCTACGCCACGGCGACGACGTACGACTACGGAACCGTCGGGGAGCAGACCTACGCCGCGTACTCCGACCCGTACATCGGCACCGCGCCGTACGACAACAGCGGCTATGGCGGCCAGCAGCAGTACGCCGACCCCTACGCCCCCCAGTACGGCATGGAAACCCCGCCCGGCGGCGTATGGGTGCCGCAGCAGCGCGACGGGGAGCACCAGGCCCCGCAGCAGCCGCCGTACGGCTACGACCAGGGCCAGGGCGACCAGTACCGCTACTGAGCAGCGAGGCGCGTTACCGATCCCCCCGGTCCGCTACTGAGAACCGCGGAAGTCCGCGCCCTCCACGATCAGCCCGGCCACCAGGGCCCCCGACATCCCGGCGTGCGCGAGTCCGCCGCCCGGGTGCGCCCAGCCCCCGGCGAAATACAGCCCGCCCAGGGGCGCCGGGTTCGCGGCGGGCAGCAGTGAGCCGCGCGCACCGGCCAGCGCGGGGCCGGGCACCTGGAAGACTCCCGTCTCGCGGAACGTGTCGGCCGGGGTGCGGACCTCCCGCCACAGCAGCCGCTCCCGCAGACCGGGCACGGCGGCCGCCGCGGCCTCGACCATCCGGTCGGCGAACGCGTCCGCAGCCGCCCCCTGGTCGGTGCCCCACAGGCTGTCCGACGGCCACGCCCCACCGGCCGCCACGGTCGCGGTGACCGTCACCGACTCGTGGTCCCCGTCCGGGCGCAGCCGCTCGTCGTCGGGGCGCAGCACCACGACGGTCGGCCGGTCGCACAGCCGCCCCCGCGCAAGGGCGTCCAGCTCGTCCTCCCGGTCGGCGGAGTGGACCACCGTCCGGTGCACGGCGCCCGCCTCCCGCGCGCCCCGCAGCGCCAGGCACACGGTGACCCTGCCCGTCCGCACCGCCTGCTGGTGGCGCGGCCACTCGTCCGTGCTCTCCCAGGCCAGGACCTCGTCCCGGTACAGCGCGGGCAGCGGGGCACCCGCGACCACGTGGTCCGCCTCGACCGGCTCCCCGTCGTCCAGCTCGACGCCCACCGCCCGCCCGTCCTTCACCAGCACGTCGGCCACCGACGTGCCGAAGACGAACTCCACCTTCCGCTCCAGGCACCGCTCGTACACGGCGTCAGCCAGCGCCCGGATGCCGCCCGCCACGTACCAGCTGCCGAAGGTCTGCTCCATGTACGGCAGCACCGCGGCCGCGGCGGGGGCGGTCGCCGGGTCGAAGCCGTACGCCAGGGCGTGGCTCTCCAGCAGGGCGGCCAGCCGCGGGTCGCGCAGCTCGCGCCGCCCCACCTCGGCGAGCGTGGCCGCGGGACGGCGGAGCAGGCCCGTCTTCAGCGCCGGGTACGGGTCACGCGCGAACGGCTTCACATCGGCCGGCAGGGGCTCCTCCAGCAGCGGCCTGCGCGAGCGGTCCCAGGCGTCCCGCGCGCGGGTCAGGAACTCGCCCCACCGCGTCCCCGCGCCCGTGCCGAGCGCCGCGTCCAGCGCGGAGACGATTCCGGCCCGTGAGGCGTTCGGCAGCGACACCGCCGTGCCGTCGGCGAAGACATGGCGGCTCGCCGGGTCGACCTGGGTCAGCTCGACGCACCGCTCCAGCGGCTCCTTGCCCGTCTTGACGAACAGGTCCCGGTACACGGCGGGCAGGTGCAGCAGCCCCGGTCCGGTGTCGAAGGCGAAGCCGTCGCGCTCGAACCGGCCCACCGCGCCGCCGTACGTCCCGCCGCGCTCGTACACCGTCACCCGGTGGCCCGCCACCGCCAGCCGCGCCGCCGCCGCCATGGCGCCCATCCCCGCGCCGATCACCACAATCCGTGCCATGCCAGGGACCTTATCCGGCGCCACTGACACGCTCTCCGGGCGGGCGGACGCACGCGCGCGTGGGCACCGGCACGGACCCCTGAGTACCCGTACCTAGGGAGCGAGATGAGTAGGTACGCGGATGGGCCGGGACCGGCCCGGAAGGAAGAGTGGAGACCACGGAAGGGGCGCGGGGCCGGCACCGCCGGCACGGGGCGGCGGAACCGGCACTGCGCACCTGACGGAACGGGGGTGCACAACGGAGAGCCCGGGGACCGACGGGGGACACACGGGGGTCAGGGCTCTCCCATCCGGGGGGACGCACGGGGGAACGCACGGGGGACACGGGGGAATGACGCCGGTCCGGTGAGGCTCGGGGGGATCGAGCCTCACCGGACCGGCTTCTTCGTGTACGGGGCTTCCTTGGTTGTACGGGTCTTCTACGGGGCCATCGTGATGTGCCGAGCCCCTGCTCGCCGTCCCTGCCTACCGGCCGCTGACGCGCCCGTGCAGCAGCCGGGACAGAGCGGCGTGGACGTCGTCGATGGAGCGCTCACGCTGGAACGCCTGCCAGTCCAGCGCCGCCACCAGCACCATCCCCACCAGCGCCGCCGCCGTCAGCGGGATGTCGATCTCGTCGCTGAGCTCACCACCCGCCACGCCCTCGCGCAGCACCGTCTCGACGACCGCGACCGCCTCCTGACGTACCACCAGGAGGGTCGACTGCCATGCGCGGTTGGTGCGCCACAGCTCGGCCACGTACAGCTGCGTGAAGGCCGGGTAGCGGTCGATGAAGACCAGCCCCGCGCGGATCATCGCGTCCAGCGCCTCGACCCTGGTCCCGCCGCGCTCGGCCGTCTCGTCGGCGGCGGCCCGGAGGGACGCGGTGAGCAGCCCGACGCCGTGCCGCAGCAGTTCCTCGAAGAGCTCGGTCTTGCTCTTGAAGTTGTAATAGACCGTGCCCTTGGCCACCCCGGCGCGCTCGGCGATCTCGTCCACGGTCGTCGCCGAGAAGCCCTGCTCGGCGATGAGGGTCACGGCGGCCTCGTAGAGCTTGGCGCGGGTGGCCTGCCGTCTGCTGCTCTGGGTGTCCATGGCGTCGATTCTCACAGGCTCAGCTCCGGGTGCAGGCGATCCAGGGTCCACACCTGCTTGCGTCGCGCGGAGACGGCCGTCAGGGCGAGTGCGCCGAGGGTGAAGGCGGCCAGCACGGCGCAGCCCTGCCAGACCGGCCCCAGGCCGCCGCCCGTGATGAGCCGGCGCAGTGCCTCGACGACGTACGTCATCGGCAGGAAGGGATGGATCGCGTTGAAGAAGCCCGGGCTGGTCTGTACGGGGTACGTGCCACCGGCCGAGGTCAGCTGGAGCATCAGCAGGGCCAGGACGAGGATCCGTCCGGCGGCGCCGAAGCGGGCGTTGAGCCACTGGATGATCGCCGCGAAGCAGCAGGTGACCAGAACCAGGAACGCCACCGTCCCGGCGGGGCGTGCCATCTCCAGGCCCATACCCGGCGCCCAGTGCAGGACGGACATCAGGGCGGCCACCTGGAGCACGCCGATCGTGGCCACCGGCAGCCAGCCGGCCATCGCGATGCGCCCCGCGGAGGCACCGGCGGCGAGGGCGCGGCGGTTGAGCGGCTGGATGAGCATGTACGCCACCATGGCGCCCACCCAGAGGGAGAGCGGGATGAAGTAGGGGGCGAACCCGGTGCCGTAGTTGGGCGCCTTGTGCAGCGACTGGGAGGCGAGCTTGACCGGGTCGGCCATCACCTCGGTGCGGCGGTCGCGGGCTTCCTTGTCGTAGTCGGGGATCTTGTCGACACCGTCGTTGAGGCCGGTGGCCAGCTCGGTGGAGCCGTCGGCCAGCTTGTACAGGCCGGTGTCGAGCTCGCCGGCACCCTTCTTGAGCCGGCCGACTCCGCTGTCGAGCTCGGTGGACCCCGACTTGGCGGTGGTCAGACCGGTGTGCAGGGTGTCCGCGCCGGTGGCGACCTTGTGGGCGCCGGTGTTCAGCTCGTTGATCTTGCTCACGGCGTAGGCGAGGTCCGTGTCGAGGTTCGGCGCCCGCTTGGCGAGGGCGTCGGCCTTGGTCTGCAGGTCCTTCAGCTGCGCGTCCAGCTTCTTCAGGTCGCCGTTGCTGTCCTCGGCCAGTACGCCGAGGTCATCGGCGATCTTCGCCACGTCGGCGGACGCGACCTTCGCCCTCTGCATCTTCGGGCACAGCTTGGCGTCGGGCAGGGGCTTGTCCTCGCACTCCTCCTTGTGGATGGTGGCGAGCTCGTCGGCGGCCACGTGCGCGCCCGCCCTCAGCGTGGGCCCGCTCTTCACGATGAGGTCCAGGCTGTTGCGCATGCCCTGCGAGAAGTCGGAGACCAGCCGGGCGGAGTCGCCGATCTTCTTGCCGTTGTCCTTGAGGTACGGACGTACGTCGGCGGCCACGGCATTGACCTTGTCGGCGAGCACCTGGGTGCCGTTGGCGACGTCCCGGGCGCCCCTTTCCAGGTTGGCCGCGCCGGTGTCCAGCTTCTTCAGGCCGCCGGCCAGCTCGCCGCTGCCCTTCTTGGCGTCGGTGAGGCCGTCGGAGAGGTCCTTGGAGCCCTTCTTGGCCTTCGCCGCCCCGCTCTTGAGCTCGTCGGCTCCCTTGGCCGCCTTCTCGGTGGCGTCGTGGAGGTCGGAGAACTTGATGAAGATCTTGTCGAGGAACGACCGGGAGGACTTCGTCGACGCGGCGGTGCGGACCTCGGCGAACACGGTCCGCGAAATCTGCCCCACGATGTAGTTGTTGGCGTCGTTGGTGCGCACCTGAAGGGCGCCGGTCTCGGGCGCGTCGCCGGAGTTGGACGCGATCCGCTCACTGAAGTCGCCGGGCATGGTCAGCGACAGGTAGTACGTACCGTTCTCGACGCCCTCGCGGGCCTCCGCGTCGCTCACCTCGTGCCACTCGAAGACCTTGCTCTCGCGCAGGTTCTTGGTGATGTCGTCACCGGCGGTGATCTTCTTGCCGTCCGCGGTCGCGCCCTTGTCCTCGTTGACGAGCGCGACCGGAAGCTTCTCGAGCTTGCCGTACGGGTCCCAGAAGGACCACAGGTACAGGGCGCCGTACAGCAGCGGCAGCAGCAGGATCGCCACGAGTGCGACGCGTGGCAGCCTCCCCCTGCCGAACCGCTTCAGCTCAAGCGCGGCCAGTTTCGGCGAGCGCATCGGCCGCCCCCTTCTCGGTCTCGGTCCTGGACGTGGTTTCGGTCTCGCCGGTCCTGTCGGAGTCGGACTCGTCGGTCCTGGTCGCGGTCCCGGTCCCGGTCGCGGTGGCGGTCGCGGTCCCGGTCGCGGTCGCGGTCCCGGTCTCGTCGGGCTGGTCCGCGCCGGTGCTGTCCGTGCCGCCGGTGCGGATGGTGGTCGTGCCGCCGGGTCCCTCGCTGCACACCGCGAGGACGGTCGTGCCGCCGTCGGCGATGGACCGCAGCAGCGACCAGGCCTCGGCGCGGTCGGCGCCGGAGAGCTTCAGGTCCGTGTCGTCGACCGCCAGCAGGCGCGGCTCGCCGATCAGCGCCAGGGCGATCGACAGGCGCAGGGCCTCCAGCCGCTCCAGGTCCCGCACGGAGGTGCGCTCCGCCTTCGGCAGGGCGGCCAGGTCCAGGCCGGCGGCTTCCAGGGCGGCCTCGACGCGCGCGCGGGAGGCGGCGGCACGCTCGGCGCGCGGGCGCAGCAGGGCGAGCGGCGAGCCGTCGAACCGGCGCTGGAGCAGGGCGCGCTCGCGCAAGTGCTCGGCGACGGTCAGCGCGGGGTCGAGGTCGCTGACGCCGGGCACCGGGCCGAGCGCGCTGATCCGTCGTACGGCGGCCATCTTGCGCGGCAGCGGCAGCCCGCCGACGTCCGCCCCTCCCTCGGTCGCGCGCATCCGGCCGGTGAGCGCCAGCAGCAGGCAGGTGCGGCCTGAGCCGGACGGCCCCTCGATCGTCACCAGCGCGCCGGGCGCGGCGTCCACCGTCACGCCGCGGAAGGCCCAGCCGCGGGGACCCTTCAGCCCGAACCCCTTCGCGACCACGGCGGCACCGCGCGGCCGGTGGTCGTCCGGCCGCTGTTCGCGCCGCTCGTCCTCGGTGCGGCTCTCGGTCTTGCCCGCCCCGGCATCCGCTTCCCGCTCGTCCGGGATTTCCAGGTCGTCGTCCTGGCTGTCCACGAGCCCCCATTTCTTTGAACTGACCGGTCAGTGCAAAAACTTACTCCGAACCTTCGATCGAGGCAAAAGGCCAGGTCGGGCGGGATTGTCAGTGGTGGCTTGCACCATGAGGGCATACGGCCGTAGTGCCGTGACACGACGACAGGAGGTTCGTCATGGCCGGTTCCCACGCGGCGGCGAGCGACGTCCACCCCGTGCTGCGTCGCGCCTCGGCGCCGCCCGCCGCCCTCGACCTGCTCGACCAGGCACGCGCGGGCCTGGAAGAGGCGAGGGCCCTCGAGACCCCCAACGAGCGGTACGGCACCGCCCACCTCGCCGCCCTCCGTACCGCGGCCGCCGTGCTCGCCGTCCGCGGCCGCCCCGAGAACACTCCGCGCAAGCGGCAACAGATCCGCAGCGCCTGGGAGGTGCTTCCGGAGATAGCGCCCGAGCTGACCGAGTGGAGCGCCCTGTTCGCCTCCGGGGCCTCCCGCAGGGCGCGCGCGGAAGCGGGCATAGAGGGCGCGGCCGGCAGCCGGGACGCGGACGACCTGATCCGGGACGTGACCATGTTCCTGGGCCTGGTGGAGCGGCTGTTGGTACCGCAGCCCGTGCTGCCGCAGCCCAGGGCCCGGAAGGCGGATGCCGACCAGCGGAACTGAGTGACCGGGCACGGCCCGTCAGGCCATAGGGTGGGAAGCGTTCGTAACCGTCACCGAGGAGTCAACTGCCGTGTCGGACCCGCAGCGCCCCCGCGCCTCCCTTCGTACCGCCGTGGTGTGGGACGTTCTCGAGGAGGCCCTCGACCGCCGGGTCAAGGCGACCGGCAAGGACGGTCTGGACGTCCTCGACACCGGCGGCGGCAGCGGAAACTTCGCCGTGCCCGTCGCCCGGCTCGGCCACCGGGTCACCGTCGTCGACCCAAGCCCCAACGCGCTCTTCGCACTGGAGCGCCGCGCCGCCGAAGCCGGGGTCGCCGACCGGGTGCGCGGCGTCCAGGGCGACATCCACGGCCTGTTCGACGTCGTCGAGCGCGGCGGCTACGACGCGGTGCTGTGCCACGGCGTCCTGGAGTACGTGGACGACCCCGCGGAAGGCGTGCGCCGCGCCGTGGAGGCCCTGCGGCCCTCCGGTACGCTCAGCCTGCTCGCGGCCGGGCTCGGCGGCGCCGTACTCGCGCGGGCGCTCGCCGGGCACTTCACCGAGGCCCGCCGCGCGCTGACCGACCCGGCCGGCCGCTGGGGAGAAGGCGACCCGGTGCCGCGGCGCTTCACGGCCGAGCAGCTGACCGAGGCCGTCGAGTCGGCCGGTGTCGAGGTCGGCGCCGTGCACGGCGTGCGGGTCTTCGCCGACCTCGTCCCCGGAGTCCTGGTCGACACCGAGCCCGGTGCCCTGGACGCGCTCCTCAAGTTGGAGGCGGCCGCAGCCGAGCTTCCCGCGTTCCGGTCGGTCGCCACCCAACTGCACGTCCTGGGCGAAAAGCGCGGCTGATCCGACCAGCGGGCTGATCAGCGGCGCAGCCGCAGATGGAGTACGCCACAGGCCCCCCGCTCGCGTCCGGATCCCCGTATGATCGAGGGACACCATCCGGCATGACGGATCGGAGGACGGGGAATCAACGCCTCACCACCCGAACCGGCATGGCGGTCCGATCGGTGAAAGGCACAGAGGGCGGGTTTCACGGGGGCGAATCCCTGCCTATCCTGAAAGGGCCGCATACCGGTCGCCCCCAGCGACCGACGACGAGGAGGACTCCGTGCCGCTCTCGGAGCACGAGCAGCGAATGCTCGAGCAGATGGAGCGAGCGCTGTACGCCGAAGATCCCAAGTTCGCGACAGCGCTCGAGGGAAGCGGGCTGCGTACACACACCCGGCGACGGGTCTACCAGGCGGTCGCAGGCTTCCTGGTGGGTATCGCGCTCCTCATGGCCGGAATGGTCGCCCAGCAGATCTGGATCAGCGTGGTGGGATTCCTCGTCATGCTCGGCTGTGCGGTCCTCGCGGTCACCGGATGGCGTAAGGCGCCCAAACCGGGCGAGCAGCAGGCCGAGGGAGGCACGGCCCACGGCCGACACCCCCGGCAGCGCCGATCGATGATGGATCGGATCGAGCAGCGGTGGCAGCGCCGCCGCGACGAGCAGGGACACTGAACGCACGGCCGCGAGGCCACGCCACAGCGTGAGGTACGGGTGAGGGGCGACCGCTTCCGGGCGGTCGCCCCTCACCCGCACCCGTAAGCGGCCCACACAGGCCCCACCAGCACCCTGACCGCGCCCGCCCGACCGTGCGAGTCCGGCCCGCGCCCGTGGTCACCCCACCCGTGGTTCCCGCAGCCACCGCCCGCCCGCCGAGGCCGATGCCCGGCCACTCGCGCCGCGCTCCGGTTCCGGCGCCCGTATCCGGCCGAGGCCGATGCCCGGCGGCTCGCGACGCCCTCCGGGTTCGGCGCCCGTATCCGGGGGAGCCCTATGCCCGGCCACTCGCGCCGCGCTCCCGGTCCGGCACCCGTATCCCGCCGCGGTCCTCGTCCGGCCGCCCGTGAGGTCCACCGCGTCATGTGTCATCCCTGCCGCGGGCCGTCGCCCGGCCGCCGCACCGGTAGCAGCCGAAGCGGCGGCTGCGCGAGGCGGTGGCCGCTCAGGTGGTTGCCGGTGCGGTGCGGTGCGATGCGGTGCCGGGTCGCGGAACGGACAAGGCCCCGGCTGGTGGGCCGGGGCCTTGTCCGCTGCGCGGGGGGGGGGCGCCCGAGGGCGCTCCGGGCGGCTCAGCCGCGCTGGCGGGAGGGGCGGCGGAGCACGGAGGACCAGTGGGTCACCAGGCGCCGGCGCCGGTCGGCCCACCGGGTGGTGACCGCTGCCCACCGGTCCGAGCACGCCCACACCACCCGGACGGTCGAGCGCGGAGCCAGCAGCGCGCGCAGCCGGGCGGCGCGGCCGGCCCCGGCGGCCAGGCCCTCACGGATCCGTGCGGCGTCCTCGGCCAGCCCGGCCACCGGGCGCGGCCACGGGGCGTAGAGCACCTGCTCCACCGCACCGGCCACCCGGTGCACCGCCTCGGCGGGCGCGCCCTCCAGCTTGCCCAGCAGGATGAGCCGCACGGCCGTCTTGCGCGGCGTCTGCGACTCGTCCGGCGGGATGCCGTAGTCCCAGGCCGTGTCGATGACCTCCTCCCAGGCCGCCAGTGTCCGGGCGGCCACTTCCTCGGCACCGCGCCCTGCGGCGCCCAGGCGACGGGCCCGTACCCGTACCCGCCACAGCAGCGGCAGCAGCGGTATCAGCACCACGGCAGCCACCCCCGCGGCGACGAGCAGGACCGTGGTCAGCGGCGGGCCCGAATCGGCCGGCGTGACGGCGCCCGGCTCCTCGGTGTCGCCGCACTCACCCAGCCGCCGCGCCTGCGGCGGGCAGCTGTCCTGGGCGGAAGGCCGCGCGGACGGCACCGCGGCGGCGCTCTCCTCGGGCTGCGCCGGAGTGCTCGGCAGGCCCGTCGGCGCCTCCGGCCGGGTGTACTCGGGCACCGAGCCGCGCGTCGGCGTGGGCTCGAAGCGGGTCCACCCCACGCCCTCGAAGTACAGCTCCGGCCAGGCGTGAGCGTCACGTATGCCGACCGACATGGTGCGGGCCGACTGGGGGGCGCCGGGGGTGAAACCGACCGCGACCCGTGCAGGAATCTCCAGCGTGCGGGCCATCGCCGCCATCGCGAAGGAGAAGTGGATGCAGAACCCTTCCTTGTCCCTCAGGAACTGCGAGATCGCCGTGGCACCCGTACCGGACGACACCTCGGTGTCGTAGCGGAACCCGCCTTCCACCGCGAACCAGTCCTGGAGCTTGACGGCCCGCTCGTAGTTGTTCGTCGCGTCCTTGGTCACCCGCAGAGCCGTCGACCTCACGTCCGGCGGCAGAGTCGCGGGCACCTTGGTGTACTCGCGCGCCACGGACTCCGGGGCGGCAGGCGCGCCGGCCAGCTGCTGCCGGGTCGGGTTCACGACCAGGCTGCTCACCGAGTACTGCACGCCCTTGGTGGTCTGGCCCTTGTCGCCGACGAGCGTGCGTCCGAGCGGTTCGTACCGCCAGCGGCCGTCGGTCTCCACCCGGGACGCCGGATAGGGCAGCGGCAGCCACGTCTGCTCGTAGGTGCCGGACGCCGAGATAGTGGTCGTGATCTCCGACGTACTGACGTTCCCGCTCAGCCCGGCCGGTTGCGGAAGCCGCTCGGGCACGTCGCTGAGCGGACGCTCGGCGAGCTTCCAGGACGCGCCGTCGAAATCGTCGAGCGAGGTCAGGCGCAGATACAGTCCGGAGGTCTCCTCCGCGTTGGTGCTGTAGCGCAGCACCTCGCGGTCCTCGGGCTGGTTCAGGTTGTTCTGGAGGGACACCAGCGGGTTGACCGCGTCGATCGTGCCCCCGCCGCGACCACCCTCGGAGCCCGTGCCGCCCAGCAGCCCGCCGCTGAGCGACGGCAGCGCGGCGGGCACGACCAGCGCGATGCCCAGGGCCACCACGCCGATCCGCCGCCCCGTACGCACCGGGGCCAGCGGCCCCCCGCCCGACGCCTTCGGCCCCGCCGCGCCCCGGCCGCCCCGGGACGGCGCCGCGCCGCCGAAGACCCGCCCCCACTGGGAGAGCCGGTCGCGGCCCTCCGCCAGCAGAAGCACCAGGTAGCCGGAGGCGGCCAGCAGGAACCACAGCCAGCTCGCGCCGCCGCCCGACAGCCCGGCGGCCACCGAGTACAGCGCGAGCAGCGGCAGCCCCGCCGGAGCGGCGCTGCGGAACGTCACCGCGAGGGCGTCGACCGCCAGCCCGATCAGCAGCACGCCGCCGACCAGCATCAACCGGATGCCGTCCGTCGCGGGCGCCGGGATCGCGTACTGCCCGACGTCCTCCGCGCCCGCGGTCAGCAGGACACCGAACCGCTGGACGGCGTCCGGCCCGGGAAGGAACCCGGCGAACGCCTGGTCCCGTGCGAAGACGACCGTCAGTGCCACCAGAGTCGCCAGGGCCTGGACCACCACCGTCAGCGCCCGTGCCGACGACCACCGCCGCACCAGCGCGCCCGCCCCGCTCTGGACCGCCAGCAGCAGCGCGGCCTGGACGATCCACGTGGCCGGATCGACCAGCGGCAGCAGCGCACCCGCCGCCATCAGCGTGGCGGCAAAGGCGCACAGCGCCAGCCTCGCGCGACCGCTCATGACCAACCCCCCGATACCCCGGTCATACCGCTCGTACCGCTGCCGACGGCCCCCGATGCGCCGCCGGCCCGGCCCGCGTGCCGCCACAGCTCGGCGAGCGACGCCCCGGGCGGCACGGCCACCGCGGTCCATCCCGCGTCACGCAGCCGCCGCAGGCTGTCCTCCACGGCCCCGGCCACCGCGCCGCCGGTCAGCCACGTACCGCTGTCCAGGACGAAGGCGACGGCCGCGCCGCTGCGCTGCCGCATCCGGGCGGCCACCGCGGCCTGCTCCTCGTCCAGGTCGCCGATGAAGGCGACCAGCAGTCCCTCGTTCCCGCCGCGCAGCAGGTCGTACGCGCGCGAGAGGCCTGCCCCGTCGGAGTGGTCGACGACCGCGAGGGTGTCCATCATCAGGCCCGCCGCGTCGGCGGAGTCCTGCGTCGATCCGGTGAACCCGTCGGAGCCGTCGCCGGGCAGCGGGCTTCCCTCGTCGGTCAGCAGCCGCACCGCGAAGCCCTGTTCCAGCATGTGCACCACCACCGAGGCCGCGCCCGACACCGCCCACTCGAAGGCGGAGTCCGGTCCGGAGCCCTGATAGGCCACCTCACGGGTGTCCAGGAGCACCGTGCACCTGGCCCGCTGCGGCTGCTCCTCACGGCGCACCATCAGCTCGCCGTACCGCGCGGTGGACCGCCAGTGGACGCGCCGCAGGTCGTCGCCGTAGCGGTACTCGCGGGGGATCACGTCGTCCTCGCCGGCCAGGGCCAGCGAACGCTGCCGCCCCTCGCCGTACCCCGATGCCTCGCCCGGCAGCCGCCCCGGCGGCAGCGGCTCGGTGCGCGGTATGACCGTGAGCATGTCGTAGGCACTGAACGAACGGGCCAGCTCGCACATCCCGAACGGGTCGCTCAGGCGCAGCTGGAGCGGCCCGAGCGGATAGCGCCCGCGCAGGTCCGAGCGGACCCGGTAGGACACCTCCCGACGCCCGCCCGCCTCCACCCGGTCCAGCACGAACCGGGGCCGCGGCCCCAGCACGTACGGCACGTGGTCCTGGAGCATCAGCAGCCCCGTGGGCAGCCGTGAGACGTTCTCCATCCGCAGGTGCACGCGTGCCTCGGCCCCGGCCGGTACCCGCTGCGGCGACAGCCGCCGGCTGCCGGCCACCTGGTAGCGGGTGCGGTACAGCACGAGCACGCAGACCAGCGGCAGGACGGCGAGCAGCAGCCCGACGCGCAGCAGGTCTCCCTGCCCCAGTACGTAAGCGCAGATCGCCGCGGCGACGCCGGCCGCCAGGAACGACCGGCCGCGCGTGGTCAGTCCGCCGAGGGCGGCCCGCACCCCGCCCGCGTTCTCCTCCTGGCCGGCGGGCCCCCCGGCCGCCATCACAGCCGCCGTACGCCGGGCTGCTGCTGGCCGTACAGCGGGGCACCGGCCCCGGGGCCGCCCGGCATCTGACCGCCGCCCATCTGGCCACCGGGCATCTGACCGCCCGGCACCTGGCCACCGGTCATCCGACCGCCGGACAGCGGAGAGCCGCCGGACAGGGGGGAGCCGGACATCCGGCCGCCGGGCGGCGTGGCCGCGGGCGGTGCCGCCGTCGGCACGGGCGTGCGCTGGAGGATGTCCCGTACGACCTGCTCGGACGTGCGCCGGTTCAGCTGGGCCTGGGCCGTGGGCAGCAGCCGGTGCGCCAGCACGGCGACGGCCAGCGCCTGGACGTCGTCCGGCAGCGCGTAGTCCCGGCCGCTCAGCGCGGCGGACGCCTTCGCGGCGCGCAGCAGGTGCAGCGTGGCGCGCGGCGAGGCGCCGAGCCGGAGGTCCGGGTGCGTACGGGTGGCAGCGACGAGCTCCACCGCGTACCGCCGGACCGCCTCGGAGACATGGACCGTACGCACCGCGTCGATCAGCTTCACGATGTCGTGGGCGTGTGCCACCGGCTGGAGGTCGTCCAGCGGCGACACCCCGCCGTGCACGTCGAGCATCTGGAGCTCGGCCTCGGCGCTCGGGTAGCCGATCGAGACACGGGCCATGAAACGGTCGCGCTGGGCCTCCGGCAGCGGGTAGGTGCCCTCCATCTCGACCGGGTTCTGCGTGGCCACCACCATGAAGGGGCTGGGCAGTTCGTACGTCTGCCCGTCCATGGTGACCTGGCGCTCCTCCATCGACTCCAGCAGCGCCGACTGGGTCTTGGGCGAGGCGCGGTTGATCTCGTCGCCGATCACGATCTGCGCGAAGATCGCACCCGGCTTGAACTCGAACTCACGGCGCTGCTGGTCGTAGATGGAGACACCGGTGATGTCCGACGGCAGCAGGTCGGGCGTGAACTGGATACGCCGCACGGAGCAGTCGATCGACCGCGCCAGTGCCTTGGCGAGCATGGTCTTGCCGACGCCGGGGACATCCTCGATCAGGAGGTGTCCCTCGGCGAGCAGCACGGTCAGCGAAAGCCGTACGACCTCAGGCTTGCCCTCGATCACACCTTCCACCGACCGGCGGACCCGTTCCGCTGTGGTGGTCAGATCTGTGAGGCTCGCTCGATCGTCATAGGTCGTCACACGGCCCTCCTCGGCCCGTTCCATGGGCCGTGCGCGACTGACGGCACGGTCCACCCTTGAAACACGGACACCGTCTCCGAACCATTCAGGAGCGGTGCCACCCCCGCATTCTTGTTGCCGTTACCCGTATGTGTCACTTGGCTGTGGACAACCGCGTGCGATATGTCGGGGATGGCATGGTCCGGGTGGGTGGCCGGTGCCGGGAAACGTCAGACGGCCGGGTCGATCTCGCGCAGAAGTCCCGTCTTCACGTCGAAGACGAAGCCCCGGACGTCGTCGGTGTGCGGCAGGAACGGTGACGTACGCACCCGCTGCATGGACTGCCGGACGTCCTGATCGACATCGCGGAAGGCCTCCACCGCCCAGGCCGGCCGCTGCCCGACCTCCTGCTCCAGCTCGTGCCGGAACTCCTCGGTGAGGGACTCCAGACCGCAGCCCGTGTGGTGCACCAGCACCACGCTTCGGGTGCCGAGCGCCCGCTGGCTGATGGTGAGCGAACGGATCACGTCGTCGGTGACGGCACCGCCCGCGTTGCGGATGGTGTGGCAGTCGCCGAGCTGGAGGCCCAGGGCGGCGTACAGGTCGAGCCGGGCGTCCATACAGGCGACGACGGCGACCCGCTGGACGGGGCGGGCGTCCATTCCGGGGTCGGTGAATTCGGCGGCGTAGCGCCGGTTGGCCTCGACGAGACGGTCCGTGACCGTGCCGCCGTCGTGTATCGGACTCGGCGAGGGATGCGCGGAAGCGGAAGTCGACATGGCTAAGACGTTAATGGTCACGGGGCGCCCCGGCGCGCTGTGAGGGGGGACAAAGAACGTCAACGTGCCTGGTTGTGAGGTAACCCACAGGGGGGAGCGGTGTGGCCACTGTCCGGGTGAGTCGTCCCTGGTCGCTCCCCTCACCCGGCCGCCCCGCGCGACGCGCTGCCCGGTTGATTGACCGGGCGGGGGAGTGGACTAAAGTGACGCGAAGTTCACGGAGACATTGAGCGAATCCCAGCGAATCCGCAGTTTCTCCCCCGCGTGTGCGGCGGTTACGTACGGCTCGGCCTCCTCCCGCTCGCCGGTCGGCCGACGCCCCTTTCCGGCGCCGGCGGCTTCCTGGGCGGGCGGGGACCCGGCGGTACGTACGCCGCGCCGAATCTGAGAGGGCGCATGAGCGAGACCCGACACGTCCCGGTGATGCTCCAGCGGTGCCTGGACATGCTGGCCCCCGCGCTGGGGCAGCCGGGTGCGGTGGTCGTCGACTGCACCCTGGGTCTCGGCGGCCACAGCGAGGCGCTGCTGACCCGATTCCCCGAGGCCCGGCTGATCGCGCTCGACCGGGACAAGGAGGCGCTGCGGCTCTCCGGCGAGCGGCTCGCCGGGTTCGGCGACCGCGCGACCCTCGTCCACGCCGTGTACGACGAGCTGCCCGGCGTACTGGACCGGCTCGGCGTGCCGCGCGTCCAGGGCGTCCTGTTCGACCTCGGCGTCTCCTCCATGCAGCTCGACGAGGCCGACCGGGGCTTCGCGTACGCCCAGGACGCCCCGCTCGACATGCGCATGGACCAGACGACCGGCATCAGCGCCGCGGAGGTCCTCAACACCTATCCGCCCGGTGAGCTGGTCCGCATCCTGCGCCAGTACGGCGAGGAGAAGCAGGCCAAGCGGATCGTGGGGGCGATCGTCCGGGAACGGGAGAAGGAACCGTTCACCAACAGCGCCCGGCTCGTGGAACTGATCCGTGACGCCCTTCCGCAGGCCGCCAAGCGGACCGGCGGCAACCCCGCCAAGCGGACCTTCCAGGCCCTCCGTATCGAGGTCAACGGCGAGTTGACCGTCCTGGAGCGGGCCATTCCGGCTGCGGTGAAGGCCCTCGCGGTCGGTGGCCGGATCGCCGTCCTGTCGTACCACTCGCTGGAGGACCGGCTGGTCAAGCAGGTCTTCGCGGCCGGCGCCACCAGTACCGCGCCGCCGGGGCTGCCCGTCGTGCCCGAGCGCTACCAGCCGAAGCTCAAGCTGCTGACGCGCGGCGCCGAGCTGCCCACGGAGGAAGAGGTCGCCGAGAACCGCCGCGCCGCCCCGGCCAGGCTCCGGGGCGCCGAGCGGATCAGGGAGGACGGCCTGTGAGCGGCGGGGCCGGCAGCGCGCACGGGTAGTGCGGCGACGTGGGAGCACCAGGACGGCAGCGGGGCGAACCGGGAGGACGGGTGACCAAGGCGGGACCGTTGAAGGGGCGGGCGGCGCGGCTCGCACGGCTCATGCCGTCCGGGCCGAGCACCGCGGCCCGCACCCCCTTCGTCCTGCTGGTCGTCCTGCTCCTGGGCGGCGGTCTGATCACCCTCCTGCTGCTCAACTCGTCCCTCAACGAAGGTTCCTTCCGGCTCAGCGAGCTCAAGAAGAGGACCACCGAACTCACCGACGAGGAGCAGGAACTCCAGCGGGACGTGGACGACCGCTCCGCCCCCGACGCGCTGGAGCGCCGGGCCCGTGAGCTGGGCATGGTGCCCGGCGGCAGCCCCGCCTTCCTGAGCCCCGACGGCACGGTCAAGGGCGTACCCGGCAAGGCGACGGCCGAGCCCTCCCCGCCCACCTTCCCGACGACGCCCGGCAGGTGACGCAGTGCCCCCCGCCCAGCCCCCACGCCGCCGCGTACCGGCCCCCGCCCGCTCGGAACGCCCCGCGCGGCCCGGCCGCCCGTCCGCCCGGCGCCCCCGTCAGGCGCCCCGCCCG